>BEIC01000014.1 GCA_002898875.1 bacterium HR26 | reverse complement strand
CGTGATCGCCGACGTCAACGTCGTCTTCCCATGATCCACGTGCCCAATCGTCCCCACGTTCACGTGCGGCTTCGTCCGCTCAAACCGCTGCTTGCCCACGGTTTCCTCTCCTCCTACCCAGCTCCTCGCAGTGAACCACCGCTCCGCTTACCCGCTCAGCACTACCTGCCACTCCGCGCCGCCAGCTCCGCGGCCAGCGTCTCCGGCACCGGCGCGTAGTGGTCGAACTCCATCGTATAGGTTGCCCGCCCCTGCGTCATCGAGCGCAGGTCCGTCGCGTAGCCGAACATCGTGGCCAGCGGCACCAGCGCCCGAACCACCTGGGAGCCAGCGCGGATCTCCATTCCCTCGATCCGGCCGCGCCGAGCGTTGAGGTCGCCGATCACGTCGCCGGTGAACTCCTCCGGCGTCACCACTTCGACCCGCATGATCGGCTCGAGGATGACCGGCTGGCCCCGACGCACGCCTTCCTTCAGCGCCATCGACGCAGCGATCTTGAAGGCCATTTCCGAGGAGTCGACCTCGTGGTATGAGCCGTCGACCAGGACCGCCTTGATGTCGACCACCGGATAGCCGGCCACGCCGCCGGTCTCCATCGCTTCCCGGATCCCGGCCTCAACCGCCGGGATGAACTCCTTGGGCACCACGCCACCGACAATCCGGTCCTCGAAGATGAACCCACCGCCCCGCGGCAGCGGCTCCAGCTCGAGCCAGACGTGCCCGTACTGGCCCCGACCGCCCGTCTGGCGCACGAAGCGGCCCTCCACTCGTACTGGCCGGGTGATCGTCTCCTTGTAGGCAACCTGCGGTCGCCCGATATTGGCGCCGACGCGGAACTCCCGGAGCATCCGGTCAACGATGACCTCAAGGTGGAGCTCGCCCATGCCACTGACGATCGTTTGGCCACTCTCCGGATCGATCCGCACCTGGAAGGTCGGATCTTCCTCCGCCAGTCGCTGGAGCGCCAGGGCAAGCTTATCCTGATCCGCCCTCGTCTTCGGCTCCACCGCGACCGAGATGACTGGCTCGGGGAACTGGATCGCCTCGAGCAGGATCGGCCGGTCCGGATCGCTGAGTGTATCGCCGGTGAACGTCTTCTTCAGCCCGATCACGGCGCAGATATCCCCGGCGCCGACGTACTCGATCTCCTCCCGGTGGTTCGCGTGCATCCGGAGGAGCCGGGAGACACGCTCGCGCTCGTTCTTCGTCGAGTTGTAGACGTAGGTGCCGGAGGTCAGCCTGCCGGAATAGACGCGCACATAAGTCAACCGGCCGACATGCGGGTCTGACTGGATCTTGAATGCCAGCGCCGCCAGGGGCGCCTCCTCATCCGCCTCGCGGATCTCTTCCTCACCGGTCACCGGGTTGGTCCCCCGGACCGGCGGGATGTCCAGTGGCGAGGGCAGGTAGTCCACGATGGCGTCGAGGAGCAACTGGATACCCTTGTTCTTCAGCGCCGACCCACAGAGGATCGGCACGAGCTGGCCACTAATCGTGGCGGCGCGCAGCGCCGTACGCAGCTCTTGCGGCGTCAGCTCCTCGCCCTCGAGATACTTGAGCATCAGCTCTTCATTGGACTCCGCGATCTGCTCGACAAGCGCATGCCGCCACGTCTCGGCAACTTCGCGGTATTCCTCCGGAATCTCCGCATCCTCGATATGCTGTCCGAGCTCATCGTGGTAAAGCCGCGCCCGGAAATCGATCAGGTCAATGATTCCCCGGAAGTCCGCCTCCAGGCCAATCGGCCACTGGATCACAGCCGGCCTGGCCTTGAGCCGCTCCCGGATCATGTCGATGGCCCGCTCGTAGTTCGCCCCGACGCGATCCAGCTTGTTGATGAAGCAGATGCGCGGAACGTGGTACTTGTCGGCCTGGCGCCACACTGTCTCGGACTGCGGCTCGACGCCATGGACACCGTCGAACACGACGACCCCACCGTCGAGCACGCGCAGTGAGCGCTCGACCTCGACCGTGAAGTCGACGTGGCCAGGAGTGTCGATGATATTGATGCGGTGATCTCGCCAGAAGCAGGTGGTCGCCGCGGCCGTGATCGTGATACCGCGCTCCCGCTCCTGGACCATCCAGTCCATCGTCGCCGAGCCCTCGTGCACCTCCCCCGGCCGGTGAACCCGACCAGTGTAGAAGAGGATGCGCTCGGTTGTGGTGGTCTTGCCGGCGTCGATGTGCGCGATGATCCCGATGTTCCTAGTGCGCTGCAAGATCACGCGCTTGGCGTCAGTCACCTGTGTCTGTACCGTACTCATGCTGTATCCCAAAGATCCCCTCGTTGCTGGTCCAGCTCGTCAGTCACGCTCCGGCACTACCAGCGATAGTGCGCAAAGGCGCGATTCGCCTCGGCCATCCGGTGCGTATCGTCCCGGCGCTTGATCGTCGCCCCGGTATTGTTCGCCGCGTCGATCAGCTCAGCCGCGAGCTTCTCCGACATCGTCTTGCCCGAACGTGCGCGGGCCGATTGAATCAGCCAGCGCATTGCCAGGGAGACGCGCCGGTGTGGCTCTACCTGCACCGGCACCTGGTAGGTGGCTCCGCCGACTCGCCGGGGCTTCACCTCGAGCAGCGGCATCGCGTTCTGGACCGCCCGCTGGAAGACGTCCAGCGGGTGCTGGCCTGTTCGGCTAGCCACGATGTCCAGCGCGTCGTAGACGATCCGCTCGGCCAGCGACTTCTTGCCGCGCTGCATGACCTTATTGATGAAGCGCTGCAAGAGCTCGCTCCCGTACCGCGGATCAGGTGGAATTGCTCGCCGCACGATCTTCGCTCGCCTCGGCATCCTCTTCTCGCCTCCCTGTCGCCGTCCTCGATCCAGAGTCGGCTGCTGGCCGCCACTGCCCTCCGAAAGGGACATGAAAAAGCGGCCAGCACGAGATTTGACGTCGTGAGCCCGCTTTCCGTACCAGACGACCTGTCAGCGCCGCGACGGGTCGCCGCCCCGGCGCCCAGCCTAGCTCTTCTTCTTGGTCCCGTACTTGGACCGGCCCTGCTTCCGGTTCTCCACACCGCGGGCGTCGAGCGCACCGCGGATAATGTGGTACCGCACGCCTGGCAGGTCCTTGACGCGCCCACCCCGGATGAGCACCACCGAGTGCTCCTGGAGGTTATGCCCCTCACCCGGGATGTAGGCCGTCACCTCGAGACCATTCGTGAGCCGCACGCGGGCGATCTTCCGCAGCGCGGAGTTTGGCTTCTTGGGCGTCATGGTACGCACCTGAGTGCAGACCCCGCGCTTCTGCGGCGACCCCTTTGGCAGCGCACGAAGCCGTCCGGCGTTCCGACCAACGCGGCTGTTGATGAACCGCAGCGCCGGCGCCTTCGGCTTCTTGCGCGGCTTCTCGCGGCCCTTGCGCACGAGCTGATTGATCGTCGGCACGTCACTCTCCCGTCCAGGCAACGGTTGCCAGGACTGTTCCAAACAAGACTTCACCCTTGTGACCCTCTCGGGTCACAAGGGTGAAGTTTACCAGTCGTTCGGCCCAGCGTCAACTACCAGGGGGCTTGCGGGGCTCGCCCGTACGTGGAACCGGCTCACTCGGCACCCGGTCTCCGCTCCTCGCCCAGATCCTCGCCCTGATCCGCGTCGGCGACGTCCTCCATCCCCTCTGCCGTCAGCTCCCACTGCGACTGCTCGGCGGACTCAGGCGGCACCGCATCGGTCGAGCGATCCAACGGCTCGACCGTCTCCGGTGACAGCGAGGGCAGCTCCTCAGCCTGCGACGGCAAGCGGCCCTCGCCTGTGACCGCCCGCAGCATCACCTCGTCCAGGACACTGAGCGCCGCCGCTTCGCGCTTCTTCTTCCGCTCCCAGAAGCCGGAACCGGCCGGGATCAGCTTCCCGATGATGACGTTCTCCTTGAGGCCGCGCAGGTAGTCGATCTTGCCCTGGATCGCCGCCTCGGTCAGCACCCGGGTCGTCTCCTGGAAGGAGGCCGCAGACAGGAAGCTCTCGGTGGCCAACGACGCCTTGGTGATCCCGAGCAGCACCTGCTGCGCGGTGGCCGGCACACCACCCTGCGCCACGATCTCCTCGTTGATCTTCAGGAGCTGGGTCCGGTCGAGCATCTCGCCGACCAGCAAGTCGGTGTCTCCCGGGTCCGTCACCGCCACCTTGCGCAGCATCTGCCGGATGATGATCTCGATGTGGCGGTCGTTCGTCACCACACCCTGTGACTTGTAGACCTTCTGCACCTCGTCCAGAATGTAGCGCTGCACCTTGTCCCGGCCGAGCGTCTCCAGCAGCTCCTCTGGGCTCAGGCTCCCGTCGGTCAGCGGCGTGCCGGCGGTCACCCAGTCACCCTCGGCGACCAGCAGGTGGGCCGCCGCCGGGATCGCGTACTCGACCGACTCCTGCTCCTCGCGCCGGATGACGAGCACGTCGCCGTCGATGAAGGCCTGGCCGGCCATCGTGGCCACCACCGGTTCCCCATCGGTGCCATTGGGCGACGCGAGGACCTGGCCAACCGCCACCTCCGCGCCGTCGCCAACCAGGAGCTGGTATCCAGCCGGAACCCGGTGTTCTTCGGTCAGGACGCGCTCGGAGCTGACAATCGCCTTGCGTCCCTGATCATCCTCCACGATATGGACGAAGCCATCGTTGCGGGCCAGTATCGCCTTGCCCTTCGGCTCACGCGCCTCGAAGAGCTCCTCGACGCGCGGCAGACCGGTCGTGATGTCCTCACCAGCCACGCCACCGGTGTGGAACGTCCGCATCGTGAGCTGCGTCCCCGGCTCGCCGATGCTCTGCGCCGCTATGATCCCGACCGCCTCGCCCAGCTCGACCAGCTCACCAGTCGCCAGGTTCCGCCCGTAGCACAGCCGGCACACGCCGTAGTCGGCCGCGCAGTAGAGCGGCGTGCGGATCATCACCGCGTCGACCCCACGGGCCAGGAGATCATCGACGGTCTCCTCCCTGAGCTCCTGGTTGCGCTCCACCAGTACCTCACCGGTGTTCGGGTCCGTCACCGGCAAGGCAGCCACCCGGCCGACGACGCGGCCGACGAAGGACTCCCGGTCGGGCATATCGGCCAGCCGCACCCACATGCCCTCTTCAGTACCACAGTCGTCGATCGTTACGATGACATCCTGGGCCACGTCCACCAGCCGGCGCGTCAGGTAGCCGGAGTCCGCCGTCCGCAAGGCGGTATCGGCCAGACCCTTCCGCGCGCCGTGGGTCGAGATGAAGTACTCGAGCACCGAGAGGCCCTCGCGGAAGTTCGAGCGGATCGGCAGCTCGATGATGTTGCCGCGCGGATCGAGCATCAGCCCGCGCATGCCGGCCATCTGGTTGATCTGGTTGATGTTACCCTTGGCGCCCGACTTGCTCATCATATACAGGGAGTTATTCTCGCCCAGGCTCCGCTCAACAACCTGGGCCAGCTCGTCGCGCGCCTCGTTCCAGATGGTCACCACCTCCCGGTGCCGCTCCGAATCGGTAATCAGACCGCGCCGGTACTGTCGCTCGACTTCGGCCACGCGCTGCTCGGCTCGCTGGATGATCTCGGCCTTCTCCGGCGGGATGTGCACGTCGGTGAGGCCGATCGTCAGCCCGCCCTTGGTCGCGTAGTGGAAGCCGATGTCCTTGATCCGGTCGGCCAGCTTGGCCGTCTCCTCCGGGCCAAGCTGCTTGTAGCAGGCTGCGATCAACCGCCGGAGCGCCTTCCGGTCCATCGTCTCGTTCCAGAAGCCGAGCGCCGGCGGGATCTCCTCGTTGAGCAGGACCCGGCCCACCGTCGTGTCGATCAGCTCGGGGCCGTGGCCGTCGCGATCGATGCGGACCTTGACCGGTGCCTGCAAGTCGACCAGCCCGGCCTGGTACGCCAGCACCACCTCGTGCGGGCTGGCGAAGACCTTGCCTGCACCTCGCGCCTCCGGGTTCGGCAGGGTCATGGCGTAGCAGCCGAGCACGATGTCCAGCGTCGGCGCGATGACCGGCTCGCCGTCGGACGGGTCGAGCAGGTTACGCGTCGAGAGCATGCGCTCCCGTGCCTCACGCTGCGCCTCGGCCGAGAGCGGCACGTGCACGGCCATCTGATCGCCGTCGAAGTCCGCGTTGAAGGCTGCGCAGACCAGCGGGTGCAACTGGATCGCGGAGCCCTCGATCAGCTTCACCTTGAAGGCCTGAATGCCAAGCCGGTGCAGCGTCGGCGCCCGGTTGAGCAGCACAAGGTAGTTCTGGATGACCTCCTCGAGCACATCCCAGACCCGCGGGTCCACCCGCTCCACCAGCCGTTTGGCGGCCTTGATGTTGTGCGCGTGCCCGTGGGCCACGAGTCGCTGCATGACGAACGGCTTGAAGAGCTCCAACGCCATCCGCTTGGGCAAGCCGCACTCGTCGAGCCGCAGGTCGGGGCCGACGACGATGACGGAGCGGCCGGAGTAGTCCACGCGCTTCCCGAGCAGGTTCTGGCGGAAGCGCCCCTGCTTGCCCTTGAGCATGTCCGAGAGACTCTTCAACTTATGCTTGCTGCTCCCGGACACCACCCGCCCGCGCCGACCGTTGTCGATCAGCGCGTCGACGGCCTCCTGGAGCATCCGCTTCTCGTTGCGGACAATGATCTCCGGCGCGCCCAGCTCGATCAGCCGCTTGAGCCGGTTGTTGCGGTTGATCACCCGCCGGTACAGATCGTTCAGGTCCGAGGTAGCGAAGCGGCCACCGTCGAGCTGGACCATCGGCCGCAGATCCGGCGGGATAACCGGCAACACGGTCAGGATCATCCACTCCGGGCGATTACCGCTCTTGCGCAGGGCCTCGATCAGCCGGAGCCGCTTGGCGATCTTCTTGTGTCGCTGGCCGGTCGCGTTCTGCAGCTCGGCGCGAAGCTGCTTGGACAGCTCATCCAGGTTCATCTTGGAGACGACATCGTAGACCGCCTCAGCGCCCATCCGCGCCTCAAACGCGCCCGGCGCCAGCTCGGACAGCTCCCGGTACTGCTGCTCGGTAATGACCTGCATCGGCCGGATATCGGAGATCTGCCGGATGATCTCCTCGGCCTCGTTGCGCAGATCCGCCTTCTGCTGCTCGATCTGCTGCTCGAGCTTGCGAAGCTGGTCGATCGCCCGCGACTGAACGTGCTCCTGCTCGGCCTCGGCCAGCGCCCGGCTACCGGCGACCTCACGGTCGATAGCTTCATCGATCTCCTGCGTCGCCTGCCGCTCCGCTTCCTCGAGCGCCGCCAGGTGACTCTCGCTGATCGTGTCTCCCGCACGGACGATGACCTGGCCGCGGAACTCCAAGTCCGTCTCCGCGACCTGGCCCAGCGACGACTGCAACTGCTCCCGCAGCGTCGCAGCCTCTGCCCGCACCGGAGCCATCTCCTGCTCCCGGCGCTCCTGCGCGTGCTGCTCGAGGCTGTCGATGCCCTGTCGCAGGCTCGACAGCTCGACCTCACGGTTCGCCTCGAGCTCGCGGCGCTGCTCCTCGTACCGCCGGTCGAGCTCCTCCAGCTCGGCGGCCAGCTCCTGATGCACACTCTCGATGAGCTGGCGCTTCCGCTCCTCGTCGACCGAGGTGATCAGGTACGAGGCGAAGTAGAGCACGCGCTCCAGGTTGCGGGGCGTCACATCGAGCAGCAGGCCAAGCCGGCTCGGCGTGCCCTTCACGTACCAGATGTGCGCCACCGGCGCCGCCAGCTCGATATGCCCCATCCGCTCGCGGCGCACCTTCGAGCGCGTCACCTCCACGCCGCACTTGTCGCAGATCGTGCCGGCGTAGCGTACCCGGCGGTACTTGCCGCAGTAGCACTCCCAGTCCTTGGTCGGCCCGAAGATGCGCTCGCAGAAGAGACCGCCGTGCTCGGGCTTCAGCGTCCGGTAGTTGATCGTCTCCGGCTTCGTCACCTCGCCGTACGACCAGCTCCGGATCGCCTCCGGCGAGGCCAGGCCGATCCTGATCGCATCGAAGTTGTTGACGTCAAGCGTCTTCTGACTCTCACGCTGTCGCACGACCGTGCTCATGCGCCATCCTCACTGATTTGGAACACTCGCGTACCGCCGTCAGTCTTCCGTGCGCTCGAAGCCGCTCAGGTTGATCCGGTCGAGGTTCGAGAGGATCTCCCGCGAGGTATCCTCGGCGAACTCGATCGGCTCTTCGTCCTCGTTGATCACCTCGACGGAGAGACCCAGGCTGCGCAGCTCCTTGACCAGCACCTTAAACGACTCCGGCACGCCAGCCTCGACGATCGGCTCGCCCTTGACGATCGCCTCGTAGGTCTTGACCCGGCCCACGACATCGTCCGACTTGACGGTCAGCATCTCCTGCAGGGTGTGGGCCGCGCCATAAGCCTCGAGGGCCCAGACCTCCATCTCGCCGAAGCGCTGCCCGCCGAACTGCGCCTTGCCGCCCAGCGGCTGCTGGGTCACCAGCGAGTAGGGCCCGGTCGAGCGGGCGTGAATCTTGTCCTCCACCAGGTGAACCAGCTTCATCATGTAGATGTACCCCACGGTCACCGGGCGGTCGAACTTCTCGCCGGTTCGCCCGTCATACAGCTCGACCTTGCCGTCCAGCGGCAGGCCAGCCTTCGCCAGGAGCTCGCGAACCTCGTCCTCTTTCGCACCGTCGAACACCGGGCTCGCGATCTTGATCCCCAGCTCGTGGGCCGCCCAGCCCAGATGGGTCTCCAGGATCTGCCCCAGATTCATCCGCGAGGGCACGCCGATCGGGTTCAGGATGATGTCGACCGGCGTCCCGTCGGGCAGGTACGGCATGTCCTCGATCGGCACGATCCGCGAGACGACACCCTTGTTGCCGTGCCGCCCGGCCATCTTGTCGCCCTCGGAGATCTTCCGCTTCTGAGCGATCAGCACGCGGACCATCTCGTTCACGCCCGCCGGCAGCTCGTACTCGTTCGCCTCGTCACGGCGGAAGCGCTTCACGTCGATGACGATCCCGTGCACGCCATGCGGCACCCGCAGGCTGGTGTCCTTCACCTCGCGCGACTTCTCACCGAAGATCGCGCGCAGCAGCCGCTCCTCGGCCGACAGCTCGGTCTCGCCCCGCGGCGTGACCTTGCCCACGAGGATGTCGTTCGGGCGGACTTCGGCGCCGATCCGGATGATCCCGTCGGCGTCCAGGTCACGCAGGCTGTCCTCACCCACGTTCGGGATATCCCGCGTGATCTCCTCCGGGCCGAGCTTGGTGTCGCGCGCCTCCACCTCGTACTTCTCGATATGGATCGAGGTGAAGACGTCCTCGCGCACCAGCCGCTCGCTGATCAGCACGGCATCCTCGAAGTTGCCGCCCTCCCAGGACATGAATGCCACCAGCACGTTCTGCCCAAGCGCCAGCTCACCGTTCTCGGTGCTCGAGCTGTCGGCGATGATGTCGCCCGCCTCGACGCGCTGGCCCTTGTGCACGATCGGCCGCTGGTTGATGCAGGTGTCCTGGTTCGAGCGGACGAACTTCCGCAGGTGATAGACTCGCTCGTTGCCGTCGTCCTCACGGACCACGATCCGCCGGGCCGTCACCGAGGTGACGATGCCGCCAGCCTCAGCGACCACCACCTGCCCGGAGTCTCGCGCGGCCTGATACTCGACGCCGGTTCCGACGATCGGCGCGCGCGGCCTGAGCAGCGGCACCGCCTGTCGCTGCATGTTCGCGCCCATCAGTGCCCGGTTCGCGTCGTCGTGCTCCAGGAATGGGATCAGCGACGCGGCGACCGAGACGACCTGCTTGGGCGATACGTCCATGAAGTCGATCCGCTCCGGGCTCTCGAGCACGAACTGGCCTGCCCGCCGCGCCTCGATCCGCGTCTCGGCGAACCGCATCCCCTCGTCGAGGGGCGTGTTCGCCTGGGCGATCGTGAAGTGCTCCTCCTGGTCGGCCGTCAGGTACTCGATCTCATCGCTGACGAACGGCACGACCGGCACCTGGTTGACACCTGCGTCGAGGAGCCGCTGCCGCACCTCCTCATCGATGACCGTGCCGGACGGCACGATCACTTCACCGGTCGCCGGATCGGTCACGTCCAGGCGGGTGATCTGCCCGAGCAACAGGTCGGTCTGCTTGGGCAGCTCCAGGACGCGATAGACCCGCCGGTACGGGGTCGTGATGAACCCGTACTCGTTGACGCGCGCGTATGTCGCCAGCGAGCCGATCAGACCGATGTTCGGGCCTTCCGGCGTCTCGATCGGGCAGATGCGCCCGTAGTGCGAGTCGTGCACGTCGCGGACGTCGAAGCCCGCCCGCTCGCGGTTGAGCCCACCCGGCCCCAGAGCCGAGAGCCGCCGCTTGTGCGTCAGCTCGGCCAGCGGGTTGGTCTGATCCATAAACTGCGAGAGCTGGCTACCGCCGAAGAACTCGCGGATCGCCGCGCGCACCGGCCGCGTGCTGCTGATCAGCCCGTTGGGCGTCACCGTCTCGATGTCCTGGATCGTCATCCGCTCGCGAATGCCGCGCTCGAGCCGCTGCAAGCCGGTGCGCAGGTGCATCTGGATCAGCTCGCCGACCGTCCGCACCCGGCGGTTGCCGAGATGGTCGATGTCGTCCGGGTGATCGAGGCCACGGTTGACCTTGATCATCGTCTTGACGAGCGCGACGAGATCGGCCGGTGTCAGCACCCGCGTGGCCGGATCAACGTCCACCCCGAGCCGCTTGTTCAGCTTGTAGCGGCCGACCTTGGCCAGGTCATAAGTGCGCGGATTGAAGAACAGCCGGTCGATCAGCGAGGCCGCGTTCTCCCGCGTCGGGGGATCGCCCGGCCGCAGGTTCCGGTAGAGCTCCATCTGCGCCTCTTCGACCGACTTCGTCTTGTCGCGCTCGATCGTTGCGGCGATGTAGCGATGATCCGGGTCGGTATCCACGTCGGCGAAGAGCTCGTATAGCTCCTCGTCCCGCCCATAGCCGACCGCCCGGAGCAACACCGTGACCGGCAGCTTGCGCTTGCGATCGACCTTCACGAAGAGCGCGTCGCGGTTCGAGGTCTCGAACTCGAGCCAAGCGCCGCGGCTCGGGATCAGCTTGGCGGTACAAAGCTGGCGCCCGGTGGCCGGATCGTCGACGAGCTCGAAGTACGCTCCCGGCGAGCGCACGAGCTGCGAGACGACGACTCGCTCAGCCCCGTTGATGACGAAGGTGCCGGTCTCGGTCATCATCGGGAAGTCGTCGACGTAGACGTCGCTCTCCTTGACCTCGCCGGTATCGCGGATGATCAGCCGCACCCGGAAATAGAGCGGCGCCGCGTACGTCATGTCCCGCTCGCGGCAGATCTCGACCGAGTACCGGGGCGGTTCGAACCAGTGCTTGAGGAAATGCAGCTCGAGCTTACCATTGTAGTCGATGATCGGCGAGATCTCCTCGAGGAGCTCTCGCATCCCCTCGGTCTTGAACCACTCGAAAGACCGAAGCTGCAGCTCGATCAAATTCGGCATCTCGAGAACGGTGGGGATGCGCGAGAACGAGACACGGTTGATCCCCAGGTTCGACCGAACCTGACGGGACCCCACCGCCGAGGCACGTGTGCCGCTCGTCGTCACGGCCATGCACCGCTCCTTTACTGACTAACGAGACGAGAGACTGAGCCCCGCGCCAAAGTGCCACCTTGGCAGGACTGCGTGTAGGAGGCTAACTCACCCCAACCCATCCCGTGGGATGGATGTCGTGAAAACGCCAGCCCATTCGCCGGGGGCGAGAAGCAGCAAAACACACCATGAGGCGCAGATTTCCTAACCCGAGCCTCTGGTGAGTCAGACGCTGAGTCTGCAATCGTTGAGGCATCCGCATGCGTGAGCGCCACCCCTCAGCAAAAGCCCAGTATACCTCACCTGCCCGGCCTCGTCAACCTTGCAGCCGGCTAAGCGGCAGTGCTATAGTTGTCACGTGAAGCCGCCATGCGCCCGTAGCTCAGAGGATAGAGCGTTTGCCTCCGGAGCAAAAGGTCGCAGGTTCGAATCCTGCCGGGCGCACCGGCCTCGCGCACGAGTGACCGGCTCTGCCGGTCACTCGCTTCTTACACCACGATCCACAGCGACGACTACCGGTATAGCTTGTGCGAGTCTTCAACTTCCCACTCGGAGCGGATCAACTCTCGCCGCCGCGCCCGCAGCCGCAGCAGCCGTACCCAGAACAGCGCCGGCCCCGATACCAGAGCAGCACCGACGGCGAACCACAGCACGTGGTTCGCCAACAAGAACTGGACGGTCTCCCACGTCGACGCGTAGATGACGATCAGCAGCACCGTCCAGAGCTTGAAGGCAACCAGAATCCCGATGAACCAGATGGCGATCCGCCGGATCGTCTGCTCCTCGTCCATGGCACCAGTGTACCCCAGAGCGCGGCTCCTGCCCACCGGATCAAGCCACCGGCACGGCCTGCCACACCGTCGCATGCACCGCACGCTCGCCCTTCCCGCCCCGCCAGACGTCAGCCGGACTTCCTGGACAGATATGTACGTACAGTCTATACTCGGACCGAGCTAGGTGATAATGCACCTGTCGCGGGCACGGGCAGGAAGGGGTACAATCGCCAGTATAAGATCGAGGTGGGCCGGTACTGCGCCGCCGTTGCCTCAGGCAGCATCTGTGGAAGGGGGATCCTGAGCGATGGCAAGCCGCGCTGGGCCTGCGATGGCCGTAGCCCTTCAGCTTCGTGGACCTGGCGCCAATGAACCTGCACGCGGCGACCGGCCAGGATAGGGACCAGGCGACAGGAGGTGAAGCATGATCTTCCGCCGGGAAAACCGTGGCGAGTCGTTCCATCGCCAGCTCTCGAGCTTGCGCCAGCAGCTCGAGCAGCCCGAGTCGGAATCCATCGCTCCGGTACCACGGGAGGAGCATTCGGAGACCTCGTTCTCGCTCGATCTCCCCACTGAATCACCCTTCGCGCCTGCACGCACGTCAAGCAGCCGGCCTGCAATGCCGGAGACTGAGGCACCGAGCCCCAGAGCGGGTCGCATACCGGCTCCAGCCGACCACTACGTGACCATCCTTTCGGCACACGCCCACTGGGAGGGCACACTGCGGAGCGAGGGATCGGTAACGATCCAGGGCCGCCTCGAAGGACAGGTTCACGCGACCAAAGACGTCACCGTCGATGAGGGGGCCGAAGTCCAGGCCGAGATCTTCGCACAGAACGTACTGATCCATGGCACCGTCCGCGGCCGGGTAGAGGCCCACGGCCGGCTGGAGATCTTCCCTACCGGCAAGGTGATCGGCGACGTCAAAGCACCCTCGCTCGTGGTTCATGAGGGGGCGAAGCTATCCGGCCAGCTCCGAATGGAGCGTGGGAGCGAGCCTGTACGCCCTAGTGTCACAACACCGTAGCTCAGCGTGTTCGAGGTCGATGGTTCTTGCCAGGCAGGGACGCGAGAGGAGTACGCATGAGCTACGAATCGCCAGCCACCACCCGTGTGACCCCGCAGGCACCAGCGCCGGAGAGTCTCAGCCTGATCGATCGCTACAGCGCGGTCGACGGGACGTTCACGACCACGCGTGATGTGCGGATCGAAGGTGAGCTTCGGGGCACCTTGCGCTGTGACGGCTATGTGCACGTCGCTGAGGGCGCCGTCGTCGAGGCGACAGTGGAGGCGGCGAATATCACCGTCGCCGGGCAGCTTCGCGGATCGATCACCTGCCGTGGGAAACTCACAATTCTCAACACCGGCCAGGTACAGGGTACGATCACGACCCAGCTCCTCGTCGTCAACGAGGGCGGACGCTGCGAGGGCGAGCTCCAGATGGACACAGTCGACGGTGCGACTCGGTCGGTTCTCGCCTCGGCGATCCGAGCTTCCTCGAGGCGCTCCAGTCGCCAGGGGGAAGATGACCGGGATGAGGAGAAGGCAACGCCGCTTCCGAGCGAGTAGGCTCCGGCAAGGCAGGTGAGGAGCGTCGCAGTCGGCGCGGGGGATGCTCTATAATCGCCATCCCAGGCATGTCGTGTGACCCTGCACCCATGATGACGGAGGGTGACCGGCGTGACTCGCCTCCGCCATGATCCGGCACGATCGTAGGGGTGGCCATGACCGAACGGAAGTGTGGGACGTGCAAGTACTACGAGCCGGCCCCCATCTGGCGGAAAGGATGGTGCCGGAACCCGCTCCTCTATGCCCCACACCAGAGTCATCTCGTTGGTGAAGACGATTTGGACTGTGACCGCGGAATGGGTAACTATTGGGAACCGGCCGACGAGCTCACCGAGGTACCGGTGTCCAAGGCGCAAGAAGCGGTCGCTCACACCGCCCCAACGACCCGGCACAAGGTTGTGATTCCGTTGCAGCCCGTAGGGGAGGCGGAACAACGGACCGGTAGAGAACGAGGAGGACGCATGGATCAGTACACCGGACCGGGCGGATCCCGGGATGCCGAACCCGAGGACGAGTACCAGCCTGTCCCACCGTTTGCCAGCCGGCCACCGGGGTCAAGCCCGTTCGGGAGCGAGCGGCAGTTTACGTACCAGACCGATGAGCGTTACTGGACCGACTACATCCGGATCGCGGCACCGGTCCTCGGCGTTATTCTCATGCTCGGGCTCGCCTGGTTCTGGATCAGCAACTTGCTGGGCGACCGGGCGGAAAGCCAGCCCACGCCCGAGGCCGGCTCCCTGCCGAACGTGATCACCGGCCCTACCGCGACGCCCGAGACCACTCCGTCTGGCCCGATCATCATTACGACGGTCTCACCCGCATCTACCCCACAATCCCCACCGCCCAGCGGAACGATCGGGCCAGGCGCTACAGTTGTCGTCGCGAATACTGACGGGGCGGGAGTCAATCTGCGCGCCGCCCCCAGCACGTCCGCTGAGATCGTCCAGACCCTGCCAGAAGGGACCGAACTCACGATCGTGGGCGAGTCGGTCTCGGCCGAGGGATACGTGTGGTGGCCAGTTGAGTCCGGCGATCTGTCCGGATACGTCGTGGCCGACTACCTGCAGCCCGCGACTCCCACCCCCTAAATCGTTCATCGGGGCGCCGATGCCGTTGGGCATGGTATACTGAGCTATGCCGGCTATGAGCCGGCAAGTTAGCACGTGCTTGGACTGCGCAGGGTGTGCCGCTACTCGCGGTCTTCGCGCAGGATGAAGGGCACGGGTGTCGAACACCAGCCAGTCGAAAGGATCTTGCTGTGGCGTCGATCGCCGAACACCAAACGGAACAACTCCCGCTGAAAGCGCTGCTGGAGGCTGGGGTGCACTTCGGGCACCAGACGAAGCGCTGGAACCCCAAGATGCGCCCCTATATCTTCGGCGAGCGGCATGGCATCCATATCATCGACCTTCGCCAGACTCTCCGGCTCCTCCAGGAGGCCGAGGAGTTCGCCCGCGAGCTGGCTTCGCGCGGCGGGATCTTCATCTTCGTCGGCACGAAGAAGCAAGCCCAGGAGACGATCCGCAGCGAGGCTGAGCGCTGCGGAATGTACTCGGTGACCGAGCGCTGGTTGGGTGGCACGCTGACCAACTTTGTGACCATTCGCCAGCGGCTGCGCTACCTGACCCAGCTCGAGCAAGAGGTCGCAACCCCACTGTTTCAGAGCTTGCCCAAGAAGGAGCAGATGCGGAAGCTGCGCGAGCTGGACAAGCTTCAGCGGGTGCTCGGCGGTCTGCGCGGGCTGAATCGTCTCCCCGACGCGCTCTACATCGTCGATCCGAAGCGGGAGGCCATCGCCGTCAGCGAGGCGCAGCGGCTCGGGATCACCACCATCGCCATGGTAGACACGAACTGTGACCCGGATGTCATCGATTACGTCATCCCGGCCAACGACGATGCCATTCGCTCGATCCGGCTGATCACCGCACGCATCGCGGACGCGATCATCGCCGGCCGCACGCAGTTCGAGTCGGCCATGGCCGAAGAGGCAATGGCGCCGGAAGAGGCCGCGGCTCCTGAATATGAGTTGTACGAGGAGGAGTATGTCGGCATTCAGGAAGAGTTCGACGAGGAGATCGAGGAAGAAGTCGAAGAAGAGCGCGACGCCAGGGTTCCCAAGCACTCCTTCTAGTTGATGATTTGGGCTCGGCCGGCAGCTCTCTGCCGGCCAGATCGTGCTCAGGGCAGAAGTCGAGCAGGAGGGCAGGCAGTGAGCGTTACGGCACAGATGGTCAAGGAGCTCCGCGAGCGGACCGGCGCTGGCGTGATGGACGCCAAGCGCGCGCTCGAGGCCGCCAACGGTGACATGGAGCGCGCAGCCTCTCTGTTGCGGGAGCAGGGTCTGGCCCGCGCGGAGAAGAAGGCCGGACGGGCAACGTCACAAGGATTGGTCGACGCCTACATCCATGGTGGGGGACGGATCGGATCGCTCATCGAGGTAAACTGCGAGACTGACTTCGTTGCCCGCACGCAGGAGTTCCGCGACCTCGTGCACGATCTCGCGATGCAGGTGGCTGCGACCGCGCCCCGCTATGTTGCGGCTGAAGATATCCCGGCGGCCGAACTGGAGGCCGGCGCGCAGGAAGCCGGGAGCCGGGAGAAGTACATTGAGCAGGTCGCCCTCCTGGCCCAGCCCTTCATCAAGGATCCATCGCGCACGGTCGAGGAGATCGTCAAGGAGGCCATCGCCCGGCTCGGGGAGAATATCCGCGTACGGCGCTTCGCGCGCTTCGAGCTAGGCACCGATGAGTGAAGCTGACGGGTTCCAGCCGATGAGCGCCTGCAACGCGCACCGCCGTGTGTACCATCGCGTACTGCTGAAGGTGTCGGGGGAGGCCCTGATGGGCAATGCCGGCTACGGCATCGATCCCGACGTGGTGCACAGTGTCGCTGCCGAGATCGCCCGGGTGGCGGCGCGCGGCTTGCAGATCGCCATCGTGGTCGGCGGTGGCAACATCTGGCGGGGACTCGCCGCGAGCGCTCGGGGGATGGATCGTGCGACTGCCGACTACATGGGCATGCTCGCCACCATCATCAACGCGCTGGCGCTGCAGGATGCGCTGGAGCACCTCGGCATGCAGACCAGAGTCCAGACCGCGATCGAGATGCACCAGGTGGCCGAGCCCTATATCCGCCGGCGGGCGATCCGCCATATGGAAAAGGGCCGCATCGTCATCCTGGCTGGGGGTACAGGCAACCCGTACTTCACGACCGACACGGCGGCAGCCCTGCGCGCGGTCGAGCTGGGAGCCGATGTCCTCCTCATGGGGAAGAACAACGTCGATGGCGTCTACGACGACGATCCACGGCTCAACCCACAGGCCCGGCGCTACCGGGTCATCTCGCATCAGGAGGCACTGGAGCGCAACCTTCGGGTGATGGATCAGTCGGCCCTGGCGCTGTGCCGCGAGAACGATCTCCCAGTGATCGTGTTCGACCTGCTCAAGCCGGGTAACATCGAGAAGGTCGCGCTCGGCCAGGAGGTCGGCACACTCGTGTGCTAGCGGTGCTCATCGCGATAGGGCTGGCGATGTGCGTTGGGCGGGAGGAGAGCAGCCATGCTGGAGAACATCTTCGCCAACGCCGAACAGCGGATGAGGAAGAGCCTCGAGCTGCTCCGGCACGAACTCGCCGGTATCCGAGCCGGACGAGCCTCGCCCGGTTTGATCGAGCACCTGGAGGTCAACTACTACGGCACCCCGATGCCACTCAACCAGCTAGCGACCATCAGTGCACCCGAACCGCGCATGCTGGTCGTGCAGCCGTGGGATCGCAGCGCTGTCAGCGCGATCGAAAAGGCGCTTCGCACCTCGGAACTCGGACTCAACCCGTCGACCGACGGGCAGCTTATCCGGATTACCCTTCCACCGCTGACCGAGGAGCGCCGGAAGTCGCTGGTCAAACTCGTCCGTGAGCACGTCGAGGAGACCAAGGTCGCCATCCGCAACGTGCGGCGCGATGCGCTCGGCGACCTCAAGGACCTGCTGCGCAACAAGCAGATTGGCGAGGACGACGAGCGGCGCGCCGAGGAGCGCCTGCAGGAACTGACCAACCGCTATATCGCCGAAGCTGAGAAGATCGGGAAGCAGAAGGAGCATGACATCCTCGAAGTCTAACGTGCCGCCCAGCATGCTTCGACAGCGGCCGAGCCCGCCTCCGAGCACGGCTCCAGCAGTCCTCGAGCAGCCAGCAGCCACCCGCCGCGCTGTGCCTCGACATGTCGCCATCATCATGGACGGCAACGGGCGCTGGGCCACGCGGCGCGGTCTACCGCGGCTCGCCGGCCACCAAGCGGGGACCGAGAATATCCGGCGCATCACGTACAAGGCGGCGGAGCTAGGGATCCAGTACCTCACGCTATGGGCCTTCTCCACCGAGAACTGGCGCCGCCCGCGCGAGGAAGTCGAGGGTATCCTGCAGATCCTCAGTGAGGCGATCGTGCGCGAGACCGGTGAATTGCACCGGAACGGGGCGCAACTGCGCCATATCGGCAGCCTCGAAGGGCTGGACCCGGAGCTCCAGCGGCAGATTCACGACGCGATCGAACTTACCAAGAACAACGACCGTATCGTCTTGACGATCGCCTTCAACTATGGTGGCCGGGCCGAACTGGTCCAGGCGATCCGCCGTATCATCGCGGACGGCATACCGCCGGAGCAGGTCACCGAGGAGCTGGTCGAGTCGTATCTCTACACCGCTGGCATGCCGGAGCCTGACTTGATCATTCGGACATCCGGTGAGCTGCGTACCAGCAACTTCCTGTTGTGGCAGGCCGCATACGCCGAGTACTACTTTACGCCGACTCTCTGGCCCGACTTCACCCCGGAAGAGCTGGAGCAGGCGATCATCGACTACCAGCAGCGCGAGCGACGCTTCGGTGGCCTCTGCGCCCCGCCACCGGCCGACTCCGCACGCTGACCCTGCCAACAGCCGTGTTGCGGCGTCGCTCGGCCAGTGCAGTCATCATCGTTCTGGTCGCGGTCGTGCCTGCCCTTCTGGGCGGTTGGGTCTTTATCGCCTTGCTGATCGCTGTCGGCTTGCTCGGGCTGTGGGAGCTGGCTCGCGCGTTCCAGCACGCCGGGCACACCATAGACTTCCGTCTGAGCGGCGTGCTGTTCTTGATCATCCTGCTCTCTATCACCACCGGGCGCTCCAGCGCAGTGCTCCTGCTCTCGACGGGCACCGCCGTGCTGGTCCCGCTCGTCTGGGCGCTCAGGAGCACTCGCCACGAGGAGGCGCTTGCCCACGCCGCGCTGACAAGCCTCGCGGTGCTCTACCTTGCACTTCCCCTCGGCGCTGCCAGCATGCTTCGCGAACTGGACGGCACGTCGCTGGGGGGATGGCTGCAGAGCACCGCCGAGCGCCTGAGCTCCGGAGACACCGCGCTGGGCCTCGCCTGGTTCCTCTGGGGCCTGAGCGTCACCTGGCTGACCGATACTGCTGCCTACCTCTTCGGGACCCGCTTCGGGCACACCAAGCTCGTGCCACACCTCAGTCCGGGTAAGACCAGAGCCGGAGCGATCGCCGGCCTCGCCGCGGGCGCGGTGACCGGCTTGCTCGGTGCAGCGCTCTTCGGCCTGCCGCTTCCGCTTTGGCTCGCGCCGTTGGCGGGCCTGGTCGTCAGCTTGACCGCCCAGATCGGCGACCTCGCCGAGTCGCTCATCAAGCGCGCCGCCTGCATCAAGGACATGGGCAACCTGATTCCGGGACACGGCGGCGTGATCGATCGGATCGACGCGCTGCTCTTCACGCTCCCTCTCACGCTCGCCCTTGCTACACTGGTGGCGGAGGTTCACTGGCCATGAGGACACGAGTCGCCGTGCTGGGCTCGACCGGCTCGATCGGTCGGCAGACGCTGGAGGTCGTGGACACCTACCCCGACCGCTTCGAGGTGGTCGCGCTGGCAGCCGGCTACAACGTTGCTCTGCTGCAGAGCCAGATCGACCGGTACCGGCCGCTGCTGGTCTCGGTGGCCCGAGAGGAGGACCGCCCTCGGGTTCATGCTCGGACCGTCCTGGCGGGCGAGGATGGCTTGATCGCCGCCGCCACCGCCCCCGAGGTCGACCTCGTGGTTGTCGCGACATCGGGCCATGAGGCGATTCGCCCCACGCTCGCCGCGATCGCCGCCGGCAAGACCATCGCCCTGGCGAACAAGGAGACCATCGTGTGCGCCGGTGAGCTCATCATGGCCGAAGCGCGACGACGCGGCGTGCAGATCCGGCCGATCGACAGCGAGCATAGCGCGCTCTGGCAATGTCTCTCCGTTCCTCACCGGCGTGCGGAGCTGGCCCGAGTGACCCTGACCGCCTCAGGCGGTCCCTTCCGCGATGCGCCGCTCGAGCGACTCGAGCAGGTGACGGCCACCGAAGCCCTGGCCCACCCTATCTGGAAGATGGGCAGCAAGATCACCGTCGACTCGGCCACCTTGATGAACAAGGGCCTCGAGATCATCGAAGCCCACTGGCTCTTCGACCTGCCCTTCGAACAGATCGACGTGCTGATCCACCCACAGAGCATCGTCCATGCGCTCGTGACGTTCCGCGACGGCAGCGTCTTGGCTCAGCTCGCCTGCCCTGACATGCGCCTGCCGATCCAGTATGCGCTCGCCTATCCGGAGCGGCTCCCAGCGACGTGCCAGCAGCTCGACCTGGCGGCAGTCGGCAAGCTGGAGTTCCATCCTCCGGATCTCGACCGGTTCCCCGCCCTTCAACTAGCGCGGGAAGCCGGGCAGGCCGGAAGCACCTACCCCACTGTGCTCAGCAGCGCCGACGAAGTCGCGGTAGCCGCTTTCCTGCATGGTGAGCTGCGCTTCACCGACATCCCCGGCGTCGTCCGCGACGTGCTCGAGCGGCACCAGGCCCCAAGCGGACCGCTTACGCTCGAGCACATCGCCGAGGCCGATGCCTGGGCACGTGCCGAGGCGCGGCGGCGCATCGAGCAGGCGCGCCTCGTGCGGTGACGGGAACATCACGGTTCACGGGCCAGCGCCAGGCCGATAGCGCCGGCCGCCCCTGCCGCCGTCAGGACACGAGCGGCCTCGCCGAGGGTGGCGCCCGTCGTGACCACATCGTCGACCACCAACACTCGTTGACCGCAGAGCGCCGGCCCGGACCAGCCGAAGGCACCGGCGATGTTGCGACGCCGTGCCTCGCGCCCCAGCCCTACCTGAGGCGGGGTGGGACGCGCTCGCACGAGATGTGAGACCAGGGGCAGGCCCAGCGTCTCAGCCACGGCGGCAGCCAGCAGCTCGGACTGGTTGAATCCGCGCTGGCGGAGTCGTGACGGATGAAGCGGGATCGGGACGACGAGATTAACGGTCCCCAGGCTTTCCGCAAGTTCGTCCTTGGCGAACGCTGCGAGCCGCCGGCCCAAGTCACGTGCTCGCGCGTGCTCCCCACGGTACTTCACGCGATGCAAGGCCGTACGAACCGACCCCTCGAAGAGAAAGGGGGCGCGGACCAGCAGGAGCTCGGGAGGCCAGGCCGCACATCCCCGGCAGCACGACACCGGCTCCGGAGCCGGGGCATCGCACCGGGCACAGCGCGCCGAGGGGTCACGCTGGACAAGCGCAGCACACTCAGCGCAGAGCCACGCGCCGCGGCGACCACAGCCCCCGCACACCGGTGGCAACAGCAGCGCCTCCAGTATGGTCAAAGCCCGCGCCAGGCGGAGCCGCGCAGCCAGCAGGCTCATGAGTCTGATCCCGCCTCATCCTTCTCCGTTGCCGTCCGCCAGCACAGCCGGTCCCCCGGAGCGACGCCGGTCCGTCTCGCAATCCCGGGGGCCAGCTCCACCACGTACGCTGCCCCGGTGAAGAGCGGGCCGACTCGCCACGGCCGCATCGCATGGTCCACCCGGCGCACGACGTGGTCAGGCCCCACGTAGAGCACATCAATAGGAAAGCGCATGACGAAGGTATGGATCGAGGAGCACGGGTCCAGCAAGAGGCCTTCCTCTGGTCGCAGTCCCGAGCGGCCCATCAGGCCTAGGAAACGCTGCATGACCGAGCGGGCTACGCGCACTCGCTCGGCGATGACGACGCCGCGCGTCTGGTCGATGAGGCAGATCTCGTCAGGCCAGCTTCGTCGTTCTTTCCGCAGCACCGGTTCAGCACCTCTATCTTGGAGCCCGCTGGCGAATAAGCGCTACGCTGGGTAGCCTACCATGAAATCCTTGCATGCTCTCAGTTCGATCGCCCGAGCCAACCACTCCGCCGGCCATCGAACTCGGTGAGCCTTCGGTGCCACAAGTCACGCTTTCCCTGGCTCACCGGCAGGCAACGGCTTGCTATCCTCAGGATAGTATGGCGATCGTTCGTCCCCTGGCATCCAGCCGTTGGGCTCCTGCGTAAGTCAGCGAGGAGATCGGTGCGATGATAGCCGACGGTTCGCGGGCTTTCCTTCGGGGAGTAGTGGCAGCCGGCCTGGCATTCCTGCTTGGCTATGCCTCCGCCGCGGCTCACGTCAGCATCCTGCCTGAACACCTCGTGCCGGGGTCCGAAGCGAAGCTGACGTTTCGGGTTCCGGTCGAGCGCGAGGTCGCCACCACCGGGTTAGAGATCTCCTTCCCAGAAGATCTGGAAGTCCTGCTCTTCCAGCCGAAGCCTGGTTGGACCTACGAGGTGGTGCGCGACAGCAGCGGGCGGATCACCGGCGTGATCTGGTCTGGCGGCCAGATCCGCCCCGGCGAGTTCGACGAGTTCACCGTGCTCGTTCGGATACCTGACCGGGAAGGGCAACTTGCCCTCACCGCCCGCCAGACGTACGCGGATGGGCAGGTGGTGACCTGGGAGGGCGAGGAAGCGCCGGTCGTAACGATCTCAGCGGAGGCTGCTTCGCCATCCGCCGCCAGGAGCGGAACCGGCTGGCTGCGCTGGGCGCCGGCGCTGCTCGCGTGGGCGGCCGTCCTCGCGATCAGCGTCGCGGCTGGCGGCCGCGCCTGGACCCGGCGGGGACCACGATGATGAGGGAGTGCGTGGAGACACCGGGTAGACCGGGTTACTATGCGACCATGAAGGTAAAACGTGTGGCGATCCAGCGCGGGCTAGGCTGGTTCGTCCTGCTCCTGGCGCTGTTGACCTGGCCCCAGGCTGCCTCAGCTCACGCGACGGTCGTTCGGGCCGAGCCGCGGTTCGATGAGGTCGTCCCCCAGGCGCCGACAGAGGTGCACATTCAGTTCTCGGAGCCGGTCAAGCTGGGGGCCGATGCCCTGACTGTCATTGCCCCTAGCGGCAGGCGAGTCGACCGGCGCGATGCCCGCGTCGATCAGCGAGACCCGGCGCTGGTTCGAGTGAACGTCCAGGCGGGAGAGACCGGCACTTATCGCGTCGTCTGGCGCGTCCTCTCCGCCGATGCTCACGTCGTCGCCGGCAGCTACACCTTCAGCGTCGGTTCCCCCTCGAAGCCACCGCCCGAGACCCCCCTCGCAAGTGTCTCCACCTGGTACTGGCAGGCCCTGGCTCGGTGGGTTCACCTGGTCGCGCTGTGCCTGGCCGGTGGTCCGCTCGTCGTGAGGCTCCTGCTCGGCCGGCGCGTGGACTTCACTGAGGCGGAACGCCTGCTCTGGTCCCTTGCGCGCCGTGGTGCCTTGCTCGGGTTCGCCGGCACGATCCTCTTCTTGCTGGTGCAGGCGCTCGGGCTGGGTGGCAGCTTGGGCTCGGTCCTCGACCCGGCAGTGCTTCGATCCACCCTCGGCGGGTCGCTTGGACTGCTCTCAGCGACCCGATTGCTGCTGTTCTGGATGCTGTATCTCGGGTGCTCGTACCTCCACCTGCGGGACACGCGGACCCGCTCCTTGCCGCTGGTCGGCGTGCTCATCCTGTTGGCGCTCACCCTGATCACCAGCCTGACCGGCCACCCAGCCACGACCCCTCCGGTGCCCCTGTCGGTGGCCGTCGACGCCATCCACCTGCTCGCCACGGTGATCTGGCTGGGCGGGCTCCTGGCCCTGGTGCCTCTTCTGGCCAGGGCGCAGCACGCGGCAGCGAGCAGCGCAGTCTCCAGCCTACTGCGCCAGGTACTGCCGCGCTATGCGATTGCCGCGATGGCCTGCTTCGACGTTCTGCTCCTTACCGGAGCGTACCAGCTCTGGGTAAACCTCGAGCGGCCGGCGCAGCTTCTCGACACCGGCTACGGGAAGGCGCTGCTCGTTAAAGGGGCCCTGATCGCTGGTCTGGTCACGCTCGGCGCCGCCAGTGCCTGGACGCTCCGAGGCGTTTGGCGCTCTCCAGAGCCTGGCCGCCCCGAGATCACCAGGGGCCGGCGCTTCGTCGCGCTCGAGGCGGCAATCGCTATCCTGCTCCTGGCAAGCGTCGGGATCCTCACTGCCTTGCCACCGGCGAAGTCACTCCGGCAGGCAGCGGAATCGGCGGCCGCCTCTCCCGGTGTGACTCTGGCTCGCAACGCAGGACCATTCCTGGCAACGCTGACGCTCGCCCCGGCTGAGCCAGGCGCGAATCAGGTCGCGGTCCTCCTCCAGGACCCGGGTGGGCGCCCGGTCGAGGATGCTGAGGTCAGCGTGCTGGTCCAACCACTCGGC
>BEIC01000013.1 GCA_002898875.1 bacterium HR26 | reverse complement strand
CGAGCAGGTGGCCACGGCGCTCAAGGCCGCGCGCGATGGCCAGGGGCCACAGCTGGCGAGTACCGCCTCGATGAGCCTCGACCTCATGGTGGCTGCGGTACGGCTGGCAGTCGAGGCCACTGTCCGACACGTCGCTGGGGCCGGCGTCGCGATACCGGGCGGCTGAGCGGAGCCTGGTGACTGCGGTGCCTGACCCGAGCGACATGCCAACCGAGCTATCAGCGGTGGCAGGATAGAGGGACGGCCGCTCCGGCGCCGCGAATGACCGCGCGGTGTCTCGGGGAGCGGCACGGTACTAAGTACAGAACAGGAGTGCCATGCGCATCGTCGGGGTCGATACCGGAGGGACGTTTACCGACTTCGTCCTCTTCGAGGACGGCCAGGTACGGGTGCACAAGGTACTCTCCACCCCCGCCGATCCGGCCCGCGCCATCCTCCAGGGGCTGGCCGACCTCGGCGTCGACAGCACCGTCGACGTCGTGGTGCACGGCTCCACCGTGGCGACGAACGCGGTGCTGGAACACAAAGGCGCCCGCACCGGCTTGATCACCACCGCCGGCTTCCGCGATGTCCTCGAGATCGGCCGGCAGAACCGGCCGAAGCTCTACGACCTGCGCCAGCAGAAGCCGCCGCCGCTCGTGCCCCGCGAGCTGCGCCTCGAGGTGACCGAGCGGCTCGACGAGCGCGGCGGCGTCCTCGTCCCGCTCGACCACGGGTCGGTACGCGCGGCGATCGAGCAACTCCAGCAGGCCGGGGTGGAGTCGGTCGCGGTCTGCCTGCTCTTCAGCTTCGCCAATCCGGAGCACGAGCGCATCGTGGCCGAGGCGGCCGAGCGGGCCGGTTTCTTCGTCTCGGCGTCGCATGTCGTGTTGCCCGAGTTCCGGGAGTACGAGCGCACCAGTACCGTCGTGCTCAACGCCTACGTCGGGCCGCTGATGGCCCGCTACCTCTCTCGGCTGGAGCAGTCGCTCCCCCGGCAGACGACCGTGCGTGTCATGCAGTCGAACGGCGGCACGATCTCAGCGGCGACCGCCGGTCGCGAGGCAGCGCGGACCCTCCTCTCCGGCCCGGCAGCCGGGGTGGTGGGCGCCGCCTACGTCGCCGAGGCCTCCGGCTTCCGCCGGGTCATCAGCTTCGACATGGGCGGTACCTCCACCGACGTCTCGCTGATCGACGGCGCACCCACCCAGACGACCGAGGGCAAGATCGGTCCCTATCCGATGCGGCTGCCGATGCTCGACATCCACACCGTCGGCGCCGGCGGTGGCTCGATCGCCTGGTTCGATGCCGGCGGAGCGCTCCGGGTGGGGCCGGTCTCGGCCGGCGCCGATCCCGGGCCGGCAGCCTACGGCCGAGGCGGGACTGAGCCGACGGTCAGCGATGCCAACGTGGTCCTGGGCCGGCTGGTGCCGGACGCCTTCCTCGGCGGCACCATGCGCCTGGACGCCGAGCGTGCCCGGCTGGCGGTGGGGCGGATCGCCGAGCGGCTGGGCAGCTCGCCGGAGGCAGCGGCGCTGGGCATCGTCCAGATCGCCAACGCCAACATGGAGGCGGCTATCCGGGTGATCTCGGTCGAGCGCGGCTACGATCCCCGCGACTTCACGCTGGTCGCCTTCGGCGGAGCCGGTCCGCTCCACGCCTGCGAGCTGGCCGAGCGGCTGCGCATCCCGCGGGTCCTGGTCCCGACGACGCCGGGGGTGCTCTCGGCGCTCGGGATGCTGGCGACCGACATCGTCAAGGACTACACCCGCACGGTCATGCTCCGTCCCGATGGCCCGCTGGACCAGATCGAGCCAGCCTTCGGCGAGCTGGAGGAGCGGGCCCGGGTCGAGCTCGGCGCCGAGGGGATCGTCCCGGACGCGATGCGGCTGGAGCGCTTCCTCGACCTGCGCTACGTCGGGCAGTCATACGAGCTGACTGTTCCGTTCCTGGGCGACGTCACCAGCACGGTCGCTGCCTTCCACCAGGCCCACGAGCGCCGTTACGGCTACGCCGATTCCGCAGAGCCGGTCGAGGTCGTCAACGTGCGC
Organism: bacterium HR26; assembly: GCA_002898875.1. Classification (GTDB taxonomy): domain Bacteria; phylum Chloroflexota; class Chloroflexia; order Thermomicrobiales; family Thermomicrobiaceae; genus Thermalbibacter. The sequence continues at coordinate 22,732 of BEIC01000013.1, read as the reverse complement.
CTGCGGGCGACCGGCCTCATCCCGAAGCCGGCGCTGGAGCGGCAGCCGGAGTCAGTCCCCTGGTACCCTGAGCCGAGCGACGAGCGACCGGTGATCTTCGGGCGGGCCGGTGAGCCGATCGCCTGCGCCGCCGCGCTCTACGAGCGTGCCCGGCTGGGTCCCGGAGCGATCATTGCCGGCCCGGCGATCGTGACCCAGTACGACACCACCACGGTGTTGCCGCCGGGTTGGGTTGCACGGGTCGACGCTATCGGGAACCTGATCGCGGAGCGAACCACGACCGGACGGGGGAGCCACGATGCGCGCTGAGGAGCTGGTTGCCGATCCGGTGGCGCTCGAGATCTTTCGCAGCGCCATGATAGCCGTGGCCGAGGAGATGGGCGCCTCCCTGGCCCGCAGCAGCTACTCGCCCAACATTAAGGAGCGGCTGGACTTCTCCTGCGCGCTGTTCGACCATACCGGCCGCATGGTTGCCCAGGCCGCCCACATCCCGGCCCATCTGGGCTCGATGCCGGACTCGGTCGCCACCGCCATCCAGCAGTTCGAGGACTTCGCGCCTGGCGATACCGTCGTGCTCAACGACCCATTCCTCGGCGGCAACCATCTCCCGGACATCACGATGGTCTCGCCGATCTTCGTCGAGCTCGACGGCGAAGAGCGGCTGGTCGGCTTCGCCGCCAACCGGGCCCACCATGCCGACGTCGGCGGCATGTCCCCCGGCTCGATGCCGATCGCGACCGAGATCTACCAGGAGGGCATCATCATCCCGCCGATCAAGCTTTGGGAGCGCGGCGAGCTCAACCGGGCCGCCATGGCGCTGATCCTGCGCAACGTCCGCACCCCAGAGGAGCGGCGCGGGGACCTCGCGGCGCAGCTCGCCGCTAACCGGACCGGCATCCGGCGGGTGCAGGAGCTGGTGAGTCGCTACGGGATGGCGCAGTTCCAGGCCCTCTGCGACGCGCTGATCGCCTACGCCGAGCGCATCACCCGCGCCACCATCAACGCGATCCCTGACGGCGTCTACCGCTTCACCGACTACCTGGACGACGACGGGGTCAGCGAAGAGCCGGTGCCGATCACGGCCACGGTCACGGTCCAGGGCAGCGAGATGGTCGTCGACTTCACCGGCAGCGCGCCAGAGCGGCCGGGCAGCATCAACGCGGTCGAGACGGTGACCAAGTCGGCGGTCTACTACGTTGTGCGCTGCCTGATGCCGGAGGACGCGCCGATGAACCACGGCGCCTTCGTCCCAGTGCGGGTAATCGCGCCTGAGGGCACGGTGGTCAACGCCCGGCCGCCGCGACCGGTCGCCGGCGGCAACGTGGAGACCTCGCAGCGGATCGTGGACGTGGTCTTCGGCGCGCTGGCGCAGGCGCTGCCGGACGTCATCCCGGCCGCCAGCCAGGGGACGATGAACAACCTGACCGCTGGCGGCATCGACCCGCGGACCGGCCGCCCGTTCGCCTACTACGAGACGATGGGTGGGGGGATGGGGGCACGGCCCGGGCTGGACGGCATCTCCGGTGTCCACGTGCACATGAGCAACACGATGAACACGCCGGTGGAGGCCTTCGAGTACGCCTATCCGATGCGGATCATCCGCTACCAGCTCCGCGACGGCTCCGGCGGCACCGGGGCAGCGCGGGGCGGCGATGGACTGATCCGCGAGATCCTGTTCCTCACCGAGAGCGACGTCACGCTGCTGACCGAGCGGCGACGCCTCGCTCCCTGGGGGCTCCAGGGTGGCCAGCCGGGTGCCATCGGCGAGAACGTGCTGCGGCGCGCCAGCGGCGAGACGGTGCGCCTGCGGGGCAAGCACCGCTTCACCGCCCAACCTGGTGACCGTCTGACCATTCATACCCCCGGAGGAGGTGGCTGGGGCGCGGCGTCGGTGAGGGAGGAATAAGACCAGGCGGTAGCTCCCGTCCAGTCGAGCCTCGATCTCCGCAGGCGAGGGCGGCTTCGACTCTGACCGCCGCACTCGATTCCGAGCATGCCACGCTGGTCCGTTGTGAGCTATCCTCAACCCCGGCCTTTCCCCATCCTCTGCTCTGCGGTAGGCCCTCTCGTCCCCGTCCACTATACTCCCGGACGGCACGGGCCTGGGGTAAGAGAACCATGAACCGGTAGCCGTACGAGCAGGAAGACGTCAGTCCATCCCAGCGTCCTCAGCGAATCAGGACCGGGGTACTGTACCATCCCTATTGTTAAACCTGTACATCTCTCTCAGCCGCCCGAGCATCACCGCTCCAGTTTCAGGAGTTGCACGGGCAAACTGGGAAGGGACACGGGATGTACGGGCGAGATTTCGAGCAAGATCGCCCCGGCAGTGTGCCGGTCTGCCCGTTTTTCCGCTTGAGCAGCGATCCGGAGGCGCGCGCGCTCTCGCTCGGCCGGGATCGGGTCTGCCACGCCGGCCAGAACCAGGCCATCGCGATCGACTGGCAGGCGAGCTACTGCCTCGATGCCTTCCATGAGTGCCCGCTGTTCCTTGCCACTCGCCAGGCACGGCAGCAGCAGGCTGCCGACCAGCTCCTGCACCTCCTGCACAGCGGGCACGAGCCGCCCCGAGCTGCTCCCCAGCCACCTCGCCCAACGTTAGAGCAGCCGACGACCCCGCCGAGCGTACGCAGCCAGGCGACCGCGCCGTTCTGGGTCCGGCGACCGGTCATGGCAGTTGTGGTGACCGTGGTCGCGATCGGCGGCTTTTGGGCCGGCATCGCGCTGGCCAGCGGCGGGCCGGGCAGCATCGTCCGGCCTGACTCTGGCTCGGCGGAGCGCGCGACGGGCTCCAGCCCCACCCAGGCCTACACGCTGACGACCGAGCGGCCGACCCCGGCACCGACACCACCGCCGGCCCCGGCGATCCAGTTGCCACCCAGCACCAGCCTCTCGCTCGGCAGCGCCACGCGCGCGCAACCCCCGGCCCCGAGCCCGGCCCCGACGACGGAATCCACCTCGACGCCAACCGCAACAGCACCCGGCGCCCAGACACCAGTCCCCGTACCCTCGCCGGCACCAGCCTACCAGCCACCGGCTGGCCCACCCACCCCGACGCCAGCCCCGTGGCCTTCACCCAGCCCTGAGAACGGATCGCAGCCAGCCCCGAGCCCTGACACGACTCCGGTCCCCACACCGACGCCGGTGCCCACCGCGACTCCTGAGCCTCCTCCGGCGCCTACTCCGACACCGACGCCGGCCCCGACGTCCATGCCCACGCCCAGCCCGACGCCCAACCCCTGGGATTCGGTGCCACCGGCCGCCCGTGCCGGCCAACCCGTCTCGCCGAGCAGTGTGGCATCGCTGACCGCCGGTATGAGGCAGGTCATGGTGAACGGCGCAGGAATGCTCGGACCCTACCGGCCCTCGATCGACGGCTCATACGAGGCGCTGCCATACCACGCGGCGGTGCTCTTCGGCCAGGGCAGCGGGTACGAGCACGCGTCCCTGGCCGTCTCAGCCGGCGACCAGATCCGCCGGGCCATCATCGTCGTCGAGGGTCTCTCCAACCCCGGCCCGGTCACGCCGGTTCTCCGGTTTAGCGTCAACGGGCTCACGCTGTGGGAGGGGATCAGCCCGTTCCCGCACGGGGACTGGGGCAGCATCGCCTGGGTCATCGACGACCCCTCGCTCCTGATCGGCTCTTCGATCCGGGTGATGGTGAGCAATGCGACGCCTGGAGCGGCGCAGCAAGAGCCCTGGATCGCGATTACCACGGTGACGATCTACTACGAATGAAAAACCGCCCCAGCGATGCTGGGGCGGCGGTCAGGGAAGGAGGTGATGTGGCAACTGCCGTGAGGAGGAGGCAGGTCCGCTCAGGACCCGACATAAGTCTACCAGAGCACGGTTCAGGGTGCAAGTACCCCGACCTCAGCCGATCCAAGCGGCGAGCAGCGAGACCAGCGGCGCCAGCGCCAGACCCGGCAAGAACGACGCCACGCGGATACGGGTCAGGCCGAGCAGGTTGATGCCCAGTCCCAGGATCATCACGCCTCCCACACCGGTGACGAGTAGGATACGCGGATCGTTGGCCGGATCCGGTAGCGCCTGCGCCAGCAGCCCGGCCGCCAGCGAGACTCCGCCCTGGTAGCCCAGGATCACCAGGATCGAGAACCCCACACCGATGCCGAAGACGCTGGCCAGGGCGATCGACGAGAGGCCATCGAGCGTGGCCTTGATCACCAGCAGGGTGGCATCGCCGGTGAGCCCGTTGTTGAGCGATCCGATCAGCGTCAGCGGTCCGACGCAGAAGAGCAGGCTCGCCGCGACGAAGCCCTCGGTGAAGCTCCCACCGCCGCGGAACCGGCGCTTCAGCCAGTCGCCGACGCCTTCCAGCCCCTCCTCGACCCGCCACCACTCGCCCAGCAGCCCCCCGAGCACCAGCGCCAGCAGCCCGAGCACGACGCCGTCGATCCGCCCGCTCGAGGCCCGGCCCAGGCTGGACGCCATCGTCATGCCGATGAAGAGGGTCATCAGACCCACCCCCTGGACCATGATCCGCTGCATCCGCTCGGGCAGGCGCCCACGCAGCGCCAGCCCCGCGACGGTTCCGGCCAGCACAGTCGCCGCATTGATCCAAGTACCGCTGGTACGGGTCCACAGCTCGACCGGGTCCACCTCGACCTCCCCGCCGTCGCCACCACGCCACACAGCGCCCCATCATACGGCAGGGTACGAGGGATGCAGCCGGGAGCAGGGTTCCGGGCAACTCGACAGAATACCGGTGCCGCCGCATCGACCCAAGCGGCGGCACCGGGCGGGAAGGGGGAGCCGAGATAGCTTCAGTCTTTCGATGAGAACATCGGCAGGAGCAGCGCGGGAGTTGAGCCATGGAGGACATACACCTACGCGCTGCCCGGCTCGCTAGCGGAGCAGCGCCGAGATCACTGTTAAGCCGCCGGCACCCAGGGCCACGGCCAGCACCAGCGTGCGGAAATGCAGCGCCGGCAGCCGCGTGCCCAAGCGTACGCCGACTAGGGTGCCCAGTAGCGCACCCGGCAGCCAGATCGCAGTCGTCGTCAGCAGCGCGGCCGGCGCCAGCGCCCGGTTGAGTACCAGCAAGAGCAACCCGGCCGCGTTGGTCAGCACGAAGTAGACGGCCAGGTCGGCGATGAACCGAGCCGGCTCCAGCCCGAGCCGGCTGAGGTAGAAGATCAGCGGCACGCCGCTCAGCGAGGTGGTCGTCCCCAGGATGCCGCTCAGGAGTCCGGTCAACAGTGGCAGCAGGTTGCCTTCGCGTCGGCGACGGCTGGCAGTCTGTGGTCGAGCCCGCAGCATCAAAAGCGCCGCGACCACCACCGCCGCACCGATGAGTGGGCGCAGGGTCTCCGGGTCGAGAGTGGCCAGCAGCCGCGCCCCGAGCGCTAGGCCGGGCAGGCTCCCGGCGCCCAGCAGCCCGACGCGCCGCCAGGTCACCCATGAGCGCAGCCGCCAGGCGACCGTCACCCTGGTGACGAGGGCGACAGAGAGGTTGGCAGCGACCACGACGGCCGGTGGATACCCCAGGGCAAGGAGCACCGGGGTACTGAGAAGCCCGTAGCCGAAGCCGGTCATGCCGGCCAGCACAGCGGCCCCGGCAGCGACCAGCCCTCCAGCGACGGTCGGAAACAGCTCCATGCTCCCCCGATACCCGTTTTGGGCCACGCCGGGCGAAGCGGCCCACAGCCTCAGCAGCATACCCGAGCGCCGCAACGCCGGGAATGCTGCTGAGGCAGCACGCATCTCATCCCGTGGATACTCTGGCCAGTTCGGCAGCAGGTGCTTACCATGTCGGCGCAGTATCGCGAGGGGAGACATTCCGTGGGCGACCAGGCGATCGAGCGGTATCGAGCGAACCTCCAGGCCGAAGTGGACAGCGCCGCGCTCTACCGGGCGCTGGCCGAGGTCGAGCCGGCGGCAGAGCTCGCCGAGGTCTACCGGAGGCTATCCACCGTCGAGGAGCAGCATGCCGAATTCTGGCGGCGGCGGTTAGCCGAGTGTGGCACACCGATCCCACCGCCACGGCCAGGGTGGCGCACCAGAGTCTTGATCTGGCTCGCTCGCCGCTTCGGTCCAGGCGTTGTGCTGCCGGTCGTCGCCGGGCGCGAGCGGCTCGACGAGGGGAGCTACGACCGGCAACCAGAGGCGGTCGAGGCCGGACTGCCGCAGATCGAGCACAGCCACGCGCGCATCCTGCAGCTCATCAGCCGGGAGCGCCCGGCCGGCCTGAGCGGCGGCGCGCTGGCCCAGCTCGAAGGCCGGCACCGGGCAACCGGCGGCAACGCCTTGCGGGCGGCGGTGCTGGGCGCGAACGACGGTCTCGTCTCCAACGTCAGCCTGGTGATGGGCGTCGCCGGGGCCGACCTAGCACCGCGCACGATCCTGGTGACCGGCCTGGCCGGCCTGCTGGCCGGGTCGCTCTCGATGGCGCTGGGTGAGTGGCTGTCGGTGCAGAGCGCGCGCGAGCTCTACGCCCACCAGATCCAGATCGAGCGGGAGGAACTGCTCGCCTTCCCTGAAGAGGAGCGGCAAGAGCTGGAGCTGATCTACCGCGCCAAGGGGATACCGCCCGATCAGGCGCGAGCTCTGGCCGACCGCCTCATCCAGGAGCCGGGGCCGGCGCTCGAGACCCTCGTCCGCGAGGAGTTGGCCATCGACCCCGAGGAGCTGGGCGGGTCGGCCTGGGAAGCCGCCGCGATGTCGTTCCTGCTCTTCGCGGCCGGCGCGATCATCCCGGTGATCCCGTACTTCTTCACGGGTGGGCTGCTGGCGGCTAGCATCAGCCTCGGCCTGAGCGCGCTCGCGCTGTTCGTGATCGGCGCCGGTATCACCATCATCACCGGCCGGAGCGCGCTCCGCTCGGGCCTGCGCCAGGTCCTGATCGGCGCCGCCGCAGCGGCGATCACCTTCGGTGTCGGCCGGCTGGTCGGCGTCGCGATGGCTGGCTAGGCCTGGCACATCGCCAGTGTGCCCCTCTTCGGGCAGGGAGCACGGCCGGTGCCCGTTCAACAGGCGTCACCGGCCGTGCCCGGCCATTCTGTTTCTAACCCTTGCGGCGCTGAAGCCAGCGCCCTGCTCTAGGCAAGCGGCGCGATGTTCTGGTTCAGCCGGAACACGTTCGCTGGGTCATACTGTCGCTTCAGCGCTGCCAATCGCTCGTAGGCCGGACCGTAGGCGGCTCGCAGCCGCGCTTCTCCCTCGTCGCCGGTCAGCTCGTTCACGTACACCGCGTTGGGCAACTTGGGACGAAGGTCTGCCCACAGCGACCGGATCCAGGCGACGTTCTCCCCGTCGGCGTTCGGGTCCGTCCAGATCGAAAGGGCAGTGAAGGAATACGCCGCCTGGCGGTGGGGAAAGGCCGTGGCCCCAGGCACCACGCGCGCGACAGCGCCGCCCATCTGGACGAAGATCACGATGCTCTGAGGCGAGGGGCAGCGGGCGAAGTGCTCAGCAGCGATCCCGATCGTCTCCTCGTCTAGCCTGTCCAGGAGGTTCGAGCGCATGTAGTAGCGGAGACCGGGTGCCGCAATCTGGTCGATCATCTGCTGCACCGCCACATAGGGCATCGGGCCGAGCTGCTCCATGACCGGCGTGTCGAGACGCCGGAGCGGGGCGATGGCCGGCTCGGCGGCGCCTGGGTCACCGGTGTAACAGACAGCGACGCCGGCCAGCGGGTGGCCCTCCGGGCTACGCAGGAGCACCAGGGTGGCTGAGAGTGCCTCCGGCGCGGTCGCGAGGTAGTCGCGGGCATCGCGGAAGACGTTCACCGCCTCGGCGAGCGGGTAGCCGATCAACCCACCGTAGAGCATCGGCCCGACCGGGTGGAGCCGGTACTCGAACTCGGTGACGATCCCGAAGTTTCCGCCGCCGCCGCGCAGCGCCCAGAAGAGATCCGGGTGCTCCTCCGCATTCGCTCTCAGATGCGTGCCATCGGCGGTGACGAGGTCGGCCGAGAGGAGATTGTCCACCGTAAGGCCGTGCTCGCGCATCAGCCAGCCCATGCCCCCGCCCAGCGTCAGCCCGGCGATCCCGGTGTGCGAGACCTGCCCGCCGGTAACAGCGAGCCCGTACTCCTGAGTCGCATGGTCGAGCTCGCCCCAGCGCACCCCTCCCTCGGCGCGTGCCCGGCGTGCCTGCGGGTCGACCTCGATCCTCCTCATTGGGGAGAGATCGATGACGAGGCCACCGTCGCAGGTAGAGTGGCCCGGGAAACTGTGCCCGCCGCCCCGAACCGCAACCAACAGATCGTAGGATCGGGCGAACTGGACGGCGCGCGCGACGTCGATCATCCCGGCGCACTGCGCGATCAACGCCGGGCGCCGGTCGATCATGCCGTTCCACACGAGCCGAGCCTCGTCGTAGCCTGGATCGCCTGCTTGCAGCAGCGTGCCGCGCAACCTAGCGCGCAGGTCATCGATGGCGCCTGCCGGGATCGTCCGCGGCTCGCCGGCCATCGTCATCGCTTGGATCACCGTCGCCACGTTGTGCCTCCACTTCTCGGGCCACAAACGGCCCGTAGCACTGAGATCGACTGTAGGCGGCCACCCGATCGAGCACCAGCCCAGGCACTGGCCGATCGGTGCTCAGCCTCTGCTCAAACGGTGCTCACCGCCTGCCAGGCCGGCTCGATCCGCTTCGTCGATCGCCTACTCAAGACGACGCGGGCAGCGTCAAAGAGTCCTGAAAAGCGTTCTGCTGTAGAGGCGAAGGACCGCTTCCTGCCAGCTCGATCCTCGGCGCCCGCACTTCCTTCCGCTCGAGACCCCGCTGCTCGGCCCTAACCGTAGCGAGCGCCTGTTCGCCCGGCGTTGGAGCGAATACGCATACGTATGTACGGACATGCGGGCGGAGCCGGTGAGGAGAAGATCCGTGGGGCCAGTGCGAGCGAGGCCATGGGCAACGCGGGGCGCAGCAGGCATCGCTGCCGGAAGCAGGACACCCGAGCACCAGTGGTCGCCCGCTTGGGAGCAGGCGGCCGATAACACAACCGGCGCTGAGAGGCTCTAGACCTCGCGCAGCGGCACGTGGAGCCGCGGGCGCTCCTCGTACGTCTCCATGTCGACGGTCTGCACGACGTAGGTTGCTTCGGCGGAGGTGGATGCCGCGAGGACATGGCCGTGCCGATCCATCGCCACGATGTTCATCACGTTCTGGCGCTCGGCGAAGGGGTCGTCGAGGTGGCGGAGGTCGAGCATGGCCTGGCGCAGCGCCTCCTCCAGCGAGAGCCCATGGCGCAGGTACATGACCACGCTGTGCGCCGAGGCGCAGCGGATCGCCATCTCGCCCCGCCCGGTGCAGGCGGCAGCGCCGTAGCGGTTGTCAGCGTAGTTGCCCGCGCCGATGATCGGCGAGTCGCCCAAGCGTCCCGGCCACTTGAAGCCCCAGCCGCTGGTCGAGACCGCGCAGGCGATATCGCCGTTCAAGTCACGCACGATCACGTTGGTGGTGCCGAAGATGTGCCCATGGAGAAGCCTGGTCCAGTCCCTCACCACCCGCATGTAGAGCTGGTAGGAGTCCTCGTAGACGCTCGATCGAGTCGCGGCGTCGCCGTAGACGACCGCGCGCCATACCTGCTCGGCCTCCGGGGTAAGCAGGTTCGCCGGCTCGAAGCCGTGGCAGCGGGCAAACAGCTCGGCGCCCTCGCCCACCAGCATCACGTGCGGCGTCACCTCCATCACCTTGCGCGCGATCTCGATCGGATGCGGGTAGTGCTTGATCGCGCCCACCGCGCCGGCTGCCAGCGTCCGCCCGTCCATAATGCTGGCATCGAGCTCCACCTGGCCCAGGATGTTCGGGATCCCACCGGTGCCGACGCCCTGGTCCTGGAGGTCGTCTTCGACTGCGCGCACCGCCGCGACCGCCGCGTCGATCGCGCTGCCGCCGGTGCGCAGGAGCTCGATCGCGGCCGGGAAGCCGACCCGCGCATTGGCGCTGCCGACGATGACCCCTCGGATGTCCGCCTGCGACACCGCTCGCCCTCCGCCTCGCTGCTCCATCGCTCGGGCGCGCCGTAGGCGCGCTCCGGCATTATAAGGCGGCTTCGGGCTATCGGCGCGCCAGCATCACTCGGATCGCGGAAACTTGGCATAATACTGGGGCGGTTCGCCGAATCGACTACGAGAGAGAGGACCGGTGAGCTTTATCTTCACGCTGCTACGAGGGTATGTCCTGGCACAGCTACTCAGGCGCGCGCCGCGGTCACTCCGGTGGCTCTTCGTGTTCCGTCCCGGCTCGCGGCTCTGGTGGGGCGCGCTGGCCTTCACCGCTGCACGCCGTGCCCGTCGAGCCCTGCGCCTGCGTGTGGGAGTCTGAGCTGCGCGGCGTCTGCTCTATGACGCCGGTATGCTCGGCACTGGCCCGGCTCCGGCCGGCAGCCTACTGTAGCGTACCGACAATCTAGTAGGCAGGACCGGCCGGTCGTCCCTGCAACTCCGCATGCAAGACGCGCTCGCGGCCCCTCTCGCCACGTGGGCAGACATGCGAGGCGCTCTCCGGCGATATTACACCTGTGCGGTGCTAACCTGCTCGTGGGTTAGCGGAGATGAGGAGGTGCGCAATGTATCGCTTGCCGGGCAAGCGAGCCATTGTCACCGGAGCTGGGCGCGGGATCGGCAAAGCGATCGCGCGGAAGTTCCTGGAGGAGGGTGCCCGCGTCCTGATCTGCGACATCGTCCCCGAGCGGGTGGCGCAGGCAGTGAGCGACCTCAGCTCGCTCGGCCAGATCGAGGGACTGGCCGGCGACGTCACCGACCCGGCCTTCTGCCGGGCGCTCATCGCGCGGGCGCGCGAGCGCTTCAGCGGGCTCGACGTGCTGGTGAACAACGCCGGCGTCGCGGTCTTCGAGCCGTTCCTCGAGCACTCGATCGCGACGTGGGATCGAACGCTCCAGGTCAACCTGACTGCCGTCTTCACCCTGAGCCAGCTCGCGGCGCGGCTGATGGTCGAGCAGGGCACCGGTGGGGCCATCGTCAACATCGCCTCGACCAACGGCCACGTCGGCGAACGCGGGCTGGCCGCCTACAACGCCTCCAAGGCCGGCGTCGTGCTGCTGACCAAAACGATGGCGATCGAGCTGGCACCCTACAACATCCGGGCCAACTGCGTCTCGCCAGGGTTCATCCTAACCGAACTGGCCCGGGAGGCCGGTGCCGACGAGGCGTTCGTCCGCGAGTACACGAAGAAGATCCCACTGGGGCGATATGGCCGCCCGGAGGAGGTCGCTAACCTGGTCGCCTTCCTGGCGTCGGACGAGGCCTCCTTCATCACTGGCGAGTCGGTGATCATCGACGGCGGGCAGCTCGCCGAGGAGTAGGCCAGCTGCGCCAGGCTCGCTCAGGAGCCGGCGGGAGGAAGCCTCATCCCGCAGCGCGGTTGATCCAACCTGCTTGAGGTGATGCGTGCGTGGCCAGCCGGGGTACTGAGAACTCAGCGGCCAGGCACGAGGGCGGCCTCGGCGTGCTCGTACCGGATGGCCACCACGGCGTGGAAGCGCAGCCGGACGCGGCGGCCGGAGCTGCCGAGCAGCGTCAGCCGCTGCGGCCCGCTGGCGACGACCCGGAATGGCCTCCCGTCGATGTCCACCAGGAAGCGAACCGTCGGCCCCTCGAAAACCACCTGCTCCACCAGCCCCTGGAGGATCGGCTCGTCCTCTGAAACCACGCCGTCGCTCAACACCTCGATGTTCTCGGGTCGGACGAACACGAGCGCAGTCTCTCCCGGCTGGAGCCCCTGGGTGTCGACCGCGTGCAACTCGAGCGCGCCGCTCTTCACCACGACCGAGCGCTGGCCATCCCGCTGCTGCACGCGCACCACCGCGCCGGTGAGCACGTTGTTATCGCCGACGAAGTTGGCGACGAACTCGGTACGCGGCCGCAAGTAGATATCGAGCTGCGTGCCCACCTGTTCGACCCGCCCGGCGTTCATGACGCAGATGCGATCCGAGATGGCGAAGGCCTCGGACTGGTCGTGTGTCACGTAGATGGCGGTCTTCTTGGTGCGGCGCTGGAGCTCCAGGATGCTGTACTTGAGCTGGTCGCGCAGGTTGCGGTCGAGCGCCGAGAGCGGTTCGTCGAACAGCAGCACTTGGGGATCGGTCGCCAGCACGCGAGCCAGCGCCACCCGCTGCTGCTGGCCGCCGGAGAGCTGGGACGGCATCCGCGAGCCGAAGCCCTGCAGGTTCACGAGCTCCAGCATCTCCTCGACCCGGCGCTGCACTTCGGCCTTGGGCCGGCGCTTGATCTTGAGGCCGAAGGCGATGTTCTCGGCGACAGTCAGGTGAGGGAACAGCGCGTGCGACTGGAAGACGAAGCCGATGTTGCGCTTGTGCGGCGGCACGTGGTTGACCACCTGGCCATCGAAGCGGATCTCCCCCTCGGTGGGCTCGATCAACCCGGCGACAATGCGAAGCGTCGTGGTCTTACCGCAGCCGGACGGCCCGAGCAGGGTGACGAACTCGCCCTCGGCGATGTCCAGGCTGACCCGATCCACCGCGATCGTCTGGCCGTACCGCTTGGTGACCTCGATGAGCTCGACCCGCGCCATCAGCCCTTCGCTCTCCTACACTCCTGCTGCCCCACCCGCGCTGGCGGGGCGCGCTGTCCCAGTGTTGTCTCAATCCAGACCGCCGATCCTTCTCAGATCAGGTACGTCCCCTTCAGGTAACGAGAGCCGAAGAACCGGAAGAAGGCGATCACCACTACGAACGAGACGATCTGCATCGTGGAGGCCAGCGCGGCCGTCGACGGCTGGATGCCGGCCGTGCGCGTCAGGTTGAAAACACGCAGCGCGGCGGTGGTGTTGCCCGGCCCGGCCACGAAGAGCGTTACCAGGAACTCGTTGAAGACGATCACGAAGGTGAGCAGGATACCGGCGCTGATCCCCGGGCCGAGCAGCGGAAGCTCGACGCGGAAGAGCGTCTGCAACCGGTTCGCGCCGAGACAGCGCGCCGCCTCCTCGTACACCTGCGGCAGGTCGCGCAGTGCCACGATGATGGGGATCAGCATCATCGGGTAGGTCCCCACTACGTAGGCGCCGACCAGACCGGTCAGCGTCTGGGCGATGTGGAAGAGGAAGTTGTAGACGATCACCAGGCTGATGCCCATCACGGCCGCCGGTGTGTAGAGCGCCAGGTTGAGCACCGAGAGCAGGAATCCCTTGCCGGGGATCGGGAAGCGGACGATAGCGTACGCCGCCGGGAGCGCCAGCAGCAGGTTGAGCACGATACTGATGATGGTCACCTCGAACGAGAGCAGCAGGTTGTCCTTGAAGCTGCCGAAGACGTGCTGATAGGGGCTGAGCGAGATGCCGTCCGCGGTCCGCAGCGAGTAGGCGAAGGTAGTCAGGAACGGCAGGACGAAGATCAGCATCCAGAGCCAGATGTACCCGTGCTGCACGAGATCGAGGATCCGCCGCCGCTGCCGGACGACGCGCGTCCACAGCCCAGGGCGCCTCACTGCCACTTCCTGCCGCTCGGCGATCGCCTTGCCTCCGGTCGCCATCGCTCACGCTCCCAATGCCCCGCGCGAGAGCCGCAGCGAGAGCCAGGTCACGCCGAAGGCGAGCGCCATGAGCACGACGCCCATCGCGGCGGCCAGCCCGTAATCGAACTGGATCACGCCCTTCTGGTAGAGCGCGATCGCCAGCACGCGCTGCTCGCTGATCGTGCCAAGCACCAGCGGCTGGACATATACGCCCAGGTTCCAGCCGAAGCACATCAGCAAGCCCGCCAGGATCCCGCTGCGACTGAGCGGAAAGAGCACGCGCCAGAACGTCTGCCAAGGCTGCGCCCCGAGGCAGGTGGCGGCCTCCTCCAGCGTCGGGTCCACATTGGAGAGGGCCGCCCCGATGTTCATCACCATGAACGGCAGCGTGAAGATGGCCATTGCGAAGAGTACCGACGGGAGCGAGTACAGCAGGCTCGTCCCTTCGATCCCCAGGAGGTTCAGCGCTGGAGCCAATGGGCCATTGGGAAGAAAGAGGTAGTGCATGCCGAGCGAGAGGTAGAGTGGGCCGAAGAGCGGAAACATCATCGTCGCGCGGACCAGGTCGCGATAGCGCACCTTGCGCACCAGGATGTAGGCGAAGGGATATCCGACGACCAGATCCAGCAGCGAGGAGAGGCCGGCCAGGTAGATCGTTTCCCAGAGATTCGGCAGGTAGCGCTCGGCGATGGTACGGTAGTTTTCGATGGTGTGCTCGGCGGTGAAGAAGAACGTCGCCTCGCGGGTCAGGCTGACCCGAATGAGATAGACCAGCGGGACGACCGAGAGCAGCAGCGAGGTGAGGAAAGCGGGGAGGAGCAGCCCGAGGCCGCTTAAGAGCTGGCGATGCTCGCGCAGCCAGCTCGCGAGCCCGGCACGCGGCCGCTCCACTGCGAGCGGTTGAGCCGATCCGGCCATTCCTAGCTCCTCACCGTCCGCTGCGCGCTCGACTCCGGTAGGCTACCGGCCGCCCGGGCTACCTGCCTCCCGGTACCCAGGCTGGTCACGCGTTCGCTTCCCTCACGGCCGCTCGATCCTCCGCCCGCACGCTCCAGAGTTGGCGACCCAGCGTATGCTCCCTGCCCATCGTCCCACCCCGGCGAGCGGTGCGCACCGGGGTGCCCGGCTGGCCGAGGACCGGTGGCACATCATGTCGGCGGCATGGACGCCTCGCAGAGAGGCGAGGCCAAGCGGGCGCGGGCAATAGAAGCGCGCACGCCGCTACAGCCCGAGTCGCTGTGAATAGTAATCGAACCACTCCTTGCTGTGCTGGGCATAGTAGTCCCAGTCGACGGTTTTATACTGCGTCCGGAGCTGATCCAGCGTCGGATAGTAGGTATAGTACTGGTCCTTGAACCAGTCCGGGATGTCCTTCTCGTAGGACGGGCCGAGCAGGCCCTCCTGCAGCTCAGCCCACGGCCCCTTCTCGATACCCCAGTCGTTGGGGAACTGTGCGCTGTCGCTCAGGCGCCAGTCACAGAAGATCTGCGCCAGGATCGGGTGCGGCGCGCTCTTGGGGATCCAGAGGTAGCCGTTGACGAGGTACTGTCCGGACTCGGCGATCATGAACACGGTGTTCTCGTAACCGGAGAGGAACTCCAGCCGCGCCAGCGAGTTCCAGAATCCCACCGCCCACGCCGCCTCGCTGCGCAGAAGCTGCTGCATCTCGGCGCTATCGGTCGTGTACTTCAGCACGTTGGGGCCGATCTCGTCGACTGCGAAGTCGATGACTTCCTTCATCTGATCGGGGTTCTTGTAGTCCTTGCCCAGCGATGCCGCTAGGCCGAGCAAGAACCCGCCACAGGTGATGTCGCCCGGGAGCGGCAGCGTGAGCTTCCCCTTGAGCCGCTCATCGGCGAGGTCCTTCCAGTCTTTCAGGAAGTCCACTTTGGCCTTGTTGTAGACGATGCCAGGCGTGGCCGAGGCCTGGAATCCGATCGCGGTCGGGAAGCGGCGGAACATCTCATCGACCCGCTCGGCGTTGGGGATCAATGGTGAGGGCAAGTATTCCTCGAGCACCGGCGGGTCTTGCAGCTTCGCCTCCGCCCAGTAGTTCTCCTCGATCGCCATGACATCATAGGGGGAAGGGTTACCGGCTTTGAGGGCGGTGTAGAGATTGGTCAGATACGTGCTGGGGGCCTGGGTTCCCTCGTAGATCAGCTTGATGTCGACGCCGTAGGTATCCTTCACGTACTTCTGGAATTGCGCCACGATCTGGTCGTTCGCCGTATAGGTCCAGTTCGCGACGACGAGCTCGCCCTCCTGCTCGATGGCTGCGACGATGTCGTCCCGGGCCATCTCCTTGTTGACGATCGGGATCAGCATCTTCTCGGCGGGAGCAGGGGTCGCCGCACCGGCCACCGGGGTGGGCTGCGGCGCCGCCTCCTCCGCCCTGCGGCACGCCGCCAGAAGCTGCGAGAGCCCTGCCAGCGAGAGACCGGCTGCGACGCCGCGACGTAGCACTGCCCGCCGGGTCATCTGCCGCGAAGTCAGCCGGTCATCAGATGACATAATAATTCGCTCGCCCATAGCTATGCCCCTCCTCACGCGCGATGCACAGCCCTGCAGACTCCTTTAATGATAACGCCCGCGCCGTGTCAAGAGATCGCCGATTTGGTCCCACAGCAGGCGAAGCTGGGCAAGTAAGGAGAGGCGCTTCGAGACACCCGAATGCGCGAGGCGCCTCACTCTGGCTGGAGCGCGGCCGGGCGGCACGGACGCTGGCTGCAGTGGCGAGCACGAAGAGCAGCAACGCCAGGCCGTTTCCAAGCCCGCCCCAGCGCCGGAGCTCGGCCATCGCCGCGACATCCCCAGTCAGGCGTACCAGGAGCGAGGCGGTAAGCAGGAGCAGAGGAGCGTAGGAGAGCAGCAGGTAGCGGTAGCGCAGGCCGGTTACCGCAGGGAAGATGATCGGCGCGTGGGCGAAGACCATCGAGAAGACGAACCCCAGCGTCACCGCGTGGATCTGGGCATCGTACCGCATCCCGCCAGCCTGTGGCCCCTAAACCAGGTAGAGCAGCCCGCCGAACCCGAGCCAGGCATAGCCGGAGAGCAGGCAGACGGCGCTGTAGCGATGTAGCCCTGGATGACGGAGGCCACGGCGCGCGATGTCGTAGCGCAGCAGCCAGGCGGCCAGGCCCAGCAGTCCGAGGCCGAAGATACGGGCAGCACCGGTCGGCCACAGCGGCCAGAACGCTGCTCCGAAGAGAATGCCGGTTGCCGCAGCCGGAACTGTTGCCGGGAGACGCCGCGGCGAGCCATGAACCGGCCTAGCTCCAGCCGCTCGCCGGCGATCATCAGGGCGAAGCCGGCGAGCCACGCAGGAACCACTTCCCCGAGTGGCCAACCCGCTAGCCAGCCGAGGTTTCCCCAAACCCAGGCCAGCGTACCGGCGAGCATCACGCCCAAATGCAGCATGCGTGCCCGCCAGGCCAGGTAGGCGAAGACGAGCGCCACGCCAGCGACGGCCAGCGTGGCGCTCGTCCGTACCACCAGCGAGGGCACACCGGCGAGAAGGGCGACGATGCTCAGTGCCGCGGCGGATGGGCCAGCAAAGGCCCAGCCCCGGCCGAGCGCCACGGCACGCTCGAGACCGATCAGAGAGGCGAAGAAACCGATGACCAGCAGCGGCCCGTGCTCGGCGGCCAGGTGTGAACTTCTGCCCGGCAGCGCCCACCCGATCCGCACGAGCCCTGCCCAGACGCCCGCCGCGAGTCCAATGGCACCCGTTCCCAGGAGCACGCGGCGAAGCCGGAGGCGAGCGGCTGCAGCGCGGCCGAGCGATATCCCTCCCGGAGTGCCTCCCCCGGCTACGGTCTCGCCCATCCCGGCCACGCCCTACCTCAGCGCCGACCGATCCGCACCCGCCAGACGACCGGGCCCTCCTCCAGGTACTCCCAGGTGAGCTCGCCAGCGTGCTCGGCCTGGAACTGGTAGTAGAGCGGGCGTGGGGCGTGATCGTTCACCAGGATGAACGACTGGCCCGGCTGCAAGCGGGCGTACATCTCGAAGATCAGGTCGTGCCGGCGAGCCGGCGGCACTTCGCGCACGTCCAGCACCTCGGCATCGGCCAGCTCAGCGCCTTCCCGCTGCTCGAGCAGCGGGAGGTACGCCCGCTCCTCCTTCTCGAAGTGGAGCCGGATCACCGCGCCCAGCCGGTCCGCTTCTCGCCAGAACCGCCGGGACAGCGCCGCACGCTCGCCTTCGCCGGCAGACTCCATGGCCTGGACGAGCGAGGCTAGCCGCTCGACTCCCGCTCCGATCGCGACGTGATCCAGTCGCATCGGCTCGGTGACGCGGAAGGGAGCGCCGGAGAGGGCATCAATCACGTCGTACACTTCGCGTTCCTCCTCGACTGCGTGCGGCAGCAGTTCCTCGCGCAAGAAGTGCAGGACGGCGACCGGGTCAACCGCTGGCTCGCCCTCCGGACGCTCCTCCGGTATGAGGGCTTCGAGCTCGGCATAGAGCTCGCGATGGTGGCGACGAATCATTTCAGTGGTGAGCGGCATTCGCCTGTGCTCCTTCCGCTTGGCTCACCATACCGAACCATCCATCGACAACTCAGGCCCGCTCGGGCAGTGGCGCCGGCTCGGCGAGAGCCGCCAGCGGCTGGGCCTCAGCGAGGAGATCGGCCAGGGTGGTGGTCTCGAAGAACCGGCGGGTCTGCTCGACGATCGGCACCCACAGCGCGTGAGCCGCACAGGGACGGCCCTCTGGGCAGCTCTCGCTCCCGAGCAGGCAGCGGGCGAAGAACTGAGGATCTTCGAAGGTCTCGATGACCTCGAGCAGCGGGATCTCCTCCGGCCGTCGCGCGAGCTGGAAGCCGCCGCCGACACCACGTGAGGAACGTAGCAGGCCACGCCGGCCGAGAACGTGCAGAATCTTGCCGAGGTAGTTCGGGGGGATCGAAGCCTGCTCGGCGATCACACGGACGTTCACCTGGCCACCGGAGCGGGCGATTACAATTAGCGCGTTCAGCGCGTAGCGAGACGTCTGGCTGAGCACACGTACCTCCTCTTTTTAAAGCTCATATTATCATGATGATATAAGGTTTGCACGGTGCTTTTCCGGTACGGATCGCCCCCGAACCTCGCTAGCGGCCGGCGAGAGCGTCCAGGATCGCGAGGAGCGCGCGGACCAGGATGCGCGCACCGTCGACCAGGTCGTCGCGGTCGACGAACTCGAAGGGCTCGTGCGACAGCCCGCCGCCTGGCCCGCACTCGATCAGCGTGCGAATCCGCCCCTCGTTCAGCAACACGGTACCGTTCGTCCCGCCCGGCGCCGTCTCCGGGTAGCTCGGCAGCCCCAGCACCGCCTCTCGCGCGCCGACGACCGCCTGCACAAGCGGGTCGGCGAGCGCGGCCCCCGGTGTCTCGCCCAGCGCCGCCGGCGAAGACCACCGGAGAAGCCGTACCGTGGCCGCCGGCTCGTGCTCCTGCACCCAGTCTGCAATGGCACGGGTGATCGCCTCCACGAGCGCTTCAGGAGCACCCACCCCGCGCGGATAGCGCAGGTCGAGCGTCGCTTCGCACCAGTCGGGGACGACGTTCGTCCCGGCGCGCTCCACGAGCGGGCCCTCAGGCCCGGTATCTACGCGCACGACCCCTCCCCCAGCCATGGTCGTGCCCAGCGCCACCGTGGCCGGCTCGAGCAACCGGTCAGGGAGGAGGGGGTCGAGGCTGCGCGCCCGAAAGGCCGGCCAGTCGGCCTCGAGCCGGGCCAGCAGCCGCGCCATCCGCAGCACGGCGTTGTCGCCCAGCTCTGGCGTCGCGGCGTGCGCGGCCCGCCCGCGCGTGCGCAGCACAAGGAGCGCGCTGCCGCGGTGGCCGACCACCGGTAGGTAGCTATAGGAGCCTTCCAGCACGATGGCCGCCAGGCCCTGCCGGTAGCCGACGGCGGCCAGCGGCCGGTCGAGGTAGCCCTGCCGGGCCAGCCAGCCGAGCGCCGCACGGATGCCGCGCTCTCCTTGCTCCTCATCGGTGCTGAAGATACCGAGCACCTGAGAGCCATCCAGCCCGCCCGCGCCGAAGCAGTCGCAGAGCGCCGCCAGGGTCAACCACAGCACCGCGGCCGGGCCCTTGTTGTCGAAGGCGCCCCGCCCGCCGATCACCGCGCGCTCCCCCCCGCCACGGGCTTCCCAGACTCGGGCCATCCGGGGGCGCAGCCGCCGCTCGACTGCGACCCCGGCCGCCGGGAAGCTGAGCCGGACTTGCCCATCGCCGAGGTACGTCGCCACGCCCTCATGCGCCGCCAGCGGGTCGAGCCCGAGCCAGGCAGCCGGGTCGCCCGGCGGCACGGTGTCCAGGTGCGCATCGAGGATCACGGCCGGGCCGGCTGGGTGAGGCCTGCCCCAGCGGGCGATCAGCGTCTCGCTCTCCGGTCCGGTCGGCAGCGCTGTCACCGGCAGGCCGAGCCGCGCGAGCGCCGTGGCCATGGCTCCAACGGCAGTCTCCGGCCGGTCGTGGCGCCCCTCGGCGAGGGAGAGGCTGGGGCAGGCGATCAGCTGCCGGAGGAGGTCGAATGCCTCGGACGCTCGCTGCGCGACGGCCCGGTCGATCGCCTCGTCGTACCCGATCACGCTCAACACTCCTCCACGCCCTCGCGCTCAAGCTGTGCGCCCGTCGCCGACTGTCCCGCGCCGGCATCGAGCGCGGCCAGCGTCGCGAGCAACGTCTCGTTCGGTGGGATGTCGCGCATCGAGCCCCCGTAGTGAACGGCGCGGACGATCCCCTCGCGGTCGACGACGACCACCGCCGGCAGGCGTCCCAGCTTCAGCAGCTTGACCTCTTGCCCGTACCGGCCGGCCACTCGATGTTCCGGGTCAGCCAGGCCGAGGAAGGGCAGCTGGTGCTCGGCCCAGTAGCGGCGGAACCTCTCCGGCGTATCCGGGCCGATGGCGATCACCTCGGCGCCCAGCGCGCGGAATCGCTCGTAGTCCTGGCGCAACCGCGCCAGGTGCCGCCGGCAGTACGGTCACGTGAAGCCGCGCAGGAAGACGAGCACCACAGGCTGCCGGCCACGAAAGTCCGAGAGGCGCACCGTTCGCCCGTGGACGTCCTCCAGCTCGAAGTCCGGTGCCGGGAGCCCCGCGGAGAGTCGCGTCATACTTCTGCCCTCCTTACCTGAGGAGAACAAACCTCACCGCTGCACTTCGCGCTACCGGGGTCACGGCAACGTAACCGTGGCCTGGAATACTCAACCGGCGCAGTGAGTTTATCGCGTGTGGGTCTTGTCGGAGCGCTTCGAGTCAGTTAGGAAGGAGCTGGCATGCTGAGCCCCGAGGTCCGGGCGTTCCTGGCCGAGCCGCGCTTCGCGGTGCTGGCGACGATCAACGGCGACGGTAGCCCGCAGCAGACGGTGATGTGGTACGACCTGGAGGGCGACGCCATTCTGATGAACACCGCCGAAGGCCGGATCAAGGCCGGCAACCTGCGCCGCGATCCGCGCGTCTCCATCTGCGTCGAGGACGGCTATCGCTACGTCACCATCACCGGGCGGGCCTGCTTGATCGAGGACCAGGAGCGCGCCCAGGCCGACATCGTGCGGCTGGCGATGCGCTACCATGGTGAGGAGCGTGCCCGCTCGATAGCGGAGCAGTTCAGAGGCCAGCGGCGGATCACGATCCTCGTGCCGATCGAGCGGGTGAGCGCTCACGGGTTCTAGGGCGAGCGAGAGAGGACAGAGCCGGTGGCACCACAGATACGGATCATCGGGATCGAGGGCATCCCTGAGGCCCACGCCGGCGACAACATCGCTGACCTGATCGCCACCGGCCTGGAGCAGAGCGGGCTGGAGATCGAGACCGGCGACGTCCTCGTTGTCACGCACAAGCTGGTGTCCAAAGCTGAAGGCCGGCTGGTCGCGCTCGAGACCGTAGCGCCCTCGCCCTTCGCCCAGTGGATCGCGCGGCGTTTCGACAAGGACCCGCGCCAGGTGGAGGTCGTGCTGCGTGAGAGCGCTCGCATCGTCCGCATGGACCGGGGCATCATCATCGCCGAGACTCGGCACGGATTCGTCTGCGCGAATGCCGGCGTCGACGCCTCCAACGTGCCGCCGGGCCATGTCTCGCTCTTGCCGGAGGACCCTGATGCCTCGGCCGCGCGCATCCGCTCCGACCTGATCCGCCGGTTCGGGAGAGAGCACGCGGTGATCATCACCGACTCGTTCGGCCGGCCCTGGCGCAACGGCATCGTCAACGTCGCGATCGGCGCCGCCGGGATGCAGCCGCTGCTCGACTACCGCGGCCAAGCGGACACCTTCGGCAACGAGCTGCGCATCACCATCATGGCGGTCGCTGACGAGCTGGCCGCGGCAGCCGAGCTGGTGATGGGCAAGGTCGACCGCTGCCCGGCTGCGATCGTGCGGGGCTACCGCTACCAGCCGGGCGCTGGCCGGGCTGCCGACCTGATCATGCCGGCGGAGCGTGACCTGTTCCGCTAACAGGGTTTACGCTCGCTGAGGACCGGCCATGCACTGCCGGCTTCACCCCGGTCAGCGCAAGCGATCGACCCTCAGGACGATCTGAAGGCGGAGACTTGGGCCGGCTTGCGGGCCAGCACGGCGGCACCCACTACCCGTTGCAGCACCAGTACGGTACCGGCCAGTCGATCTCGCTCCCATCCGCGGGAAGCTCCTCCGGCTCGCGGTGGCCGCGGCGATACGCCTCCTCGCTGGTGCAGGCGACGATCTGCACGGGAGCCTCCGAGATCCAGGGATAGCCGTACAGCTTGACCTCGAACGACTCATCGCAGGCATCGGCTACCGCGCGGCGGCGCTCCGGATCCGTGACCACGATGAACGACTGCCCCTGCGTGTAGCCGGCACTCGGTGCCCGCCGGGCCAGGTCGAGGATCCGCTCGAGCGATTCCCTCGCGAACGGATCAGCTTTGAAGTGCCGCACCATCCGTCGCTTGCGCACGACCTCGGCGAAGTCCATCTACCCCCAATCTCGACTTCAATCCACCTGCTGATGAGAAAACCCCGATAGCCAGCCCGGTATTCCTGCGACGAACGGCGCAGAGCTTGCGTCTGCCTGCCCACACACCGCATGCCGAATCGACCGCGTGCCAGGCCACGCCAACGCTCTGGCCCACGCACCGGCGTGATACGGCCGAAGAAGTGAAGCGGGAATGATCTACTGGCCGTTGACTGCCACTTCTTCCGGGAGCATCTCCTCTGCAGCCGGGACCAGCAGCGGGCGCTGCAAGTCCTCGGGCGTGAGCAATGAGCGCGGTGCCGGGTAGTACACCTCCCGTGCCGGCACCGAGACCAAC
>BEIC01000012.1 GCA_002898875.1 bacterium HR26 | reverse complement strand
TTCATCGGGCTCTCCTCACCCGACATCCTGACACGGGAGATGATCCGTTCGATGGCTCCCAACCCCATCGTCTTCGCCCTGGCCAACCCCGACCCGGAGATTCATCCCGATCTGGCCCTGGAAGCCGGCGCGCTGGCGGTGGCGACCGGCCGCTCCGACTTCCCTAACCAGGTCAATAACTCGCTCGCTTTCCCTGGCATCTTCCGTGGCGCGCTCGACGTGCAGGCCCGCGACATCAACGACGCGATGAAGCTGGCCGCGGCCGAGGCCATCGCGGCCCTGGTGCCGGAGCGCGAGCTGTCGCCCCGCTTCATCATCCCCGATAGCCTCGACCTCAAGGTCCCGCCGGCTGTGGCCGCCGCCGTCGCCCGCGCGGCCATCGAGACCGGCGTAGCCCGGGTCACGGTCGACCCGGAGGAAGTCGCCGCGCGGACGCGCGAGCTGCTCTACGAGGACACGCGCCGCTGAGCGGCCAGGTACGACGGGACCTGGAGTCAAGTGTGTTTTCCCTCACGTGCGGCGATCCCTCTGCTTTAGGACGTTGGCGTGTCGTCGTGGGCGATGTTTGCCCCTGAGTGGCATAGCCATCGTGGCGGCCGGCATCTCGCTCTCGCGTACCGGCGATCGATCGCCGATCTGACCGGGCTTGACCGTGCCTGGGTAGGCGCGATCCTCGTCGCTGGCGTTACCTCCCTGCCTGAGCTGAGCACTGACTTCTACGCGGTGCGGCAGGGGGCACCCGACCTGGCACTCGGTAACCTCGTCGGGGCGTGTATGACCAACATGGTGATCCTCTCGATCGCCGACCTGCTGGCGGTACAGGTGCGCATCCTCACCCGCATCGCCATCGACCAGGCACTGGTGGGCACCATCGCGGTCGGCCTCATGGCATTGGCCGCGGGGGTATCCCAATCGACCCCGGCCTGACCGTCTTCGGCGCCGGGTGGGCGACGTGGCTCGCGGCGGGCGGCTTCGCTGGTGGGATGTGGCTGTTGCACGCTCACCGGGGCGAGCCACCGTTTGAACCGATGCACCTCGAGCCGATCACTGCCCGGCCGGCCGCTGGTGAGCGCCACCGAGCACTCGCCGGCCTCGCAGCGAGCGGCATCGCCATCGTCGTGGCGACGCGTTATCTGGCCAGCTCGGCAGCCGAACTAGCTGACCTGCTCGGCCTCGCCAGCGGGTTCACGGGTCTCGCCCTGCTGGCTTTCGTGACCACGCTTCCAGAGATGGCGGTCTCGGCTGCCAGTGTTCGGATAGGCGCATACGACCTTGCAGTCGGGAACCTGCTGAGGAGCAACGCCGCGAGCGTCTGGACACCCGGGCAGAGAGCGGTACTCGCCACACCATCCCCCACGGCCGGTAACTGGCCGCGTCGCTCTATGGACTGCCGAGGGGCCAGCGCCGACGAACCAGCTTGTGCAGCTCGACCATCACTAGCAGCGACGCGGCGACCAGGGCGATGCGCCACCAAACCTCAAGCGCGATCGGCTCCACGCGCAGGACGAACTGTGTCGGGGGGAGGTACAGCGCCGCTACGTGGATGGCGAGCGACGCCGCGTTTGCAATGAAGAGGTAGCGATTGGAGAGCGGGTTGATCTGGAAAATCGAGCGGGTGGTCGAGCGGGCATTCCACGCCTGAAACACCTGGTAGATGACCACTGTCGTCATCGCGACTGTCCGCGCCAGGTCAAGCGAGCCGGTCGTCTCGAGTGTCCAGTCGAACAGCCAGAGCGTCCCGGCGGCCATGACGACACCGCTCAGGAGCATCCGCTCCCAGAGAACTGGTGACAGGATACCTTCCTCGCGGGGCCGCGGTCGCCGCCGCATCAGCTCTGGCTCCTTCGGCTCGAAGGCCATCGTGACGTCCTGCAGGCTATCGGTCACCACGTTGAGCCAGAGGAGCTGCGCCGGGAGGAGAGGCAGAGGCCAGCCAAGCAAGACTGCTGCCGGCAGGGTCACGAGCATGGCTGCGCTCGTCGAGACGAGGAAGAAAGTCGCCTTGCGCAGGTTGTCGAACGCCCCGCGGCCCTCCTCGACTGCTGCGGCGAGGGTCACGAAGTTA
This sequence comes from bacterium HR26, assembly GCA_002898875.1. GTDB lineage: Bacteria > Chloroflexota > Chloroflexia > Thermomicrobiales > Thermomicrobiaceae > Thermalbibacter. The sequence goes on along the minus strand of BEIC01000012.1, from coordinate 22,865 downwards.
TCGTCGGCGAGCACAACGTCGGCTGCCTCACGGGCGACGTCGGTGCCGCTGCGGCCCATCGCGATGCCGACGTTGGCCGCGCGCAGGGCCGGCGCATCGTTCACCCCATCGCCCGTCACTGCCACCACCTCGCCGTGCGCCTGCAGCGCGCGGACGATGCGGAGCTTATGGATCGGCTCGACGCGCGCATAGACATCGACGTCTCGCACCGCCTCGCGAAGCTGTTCGTCGTCCAGTGCCGAGAGCTGGGTCCCGATCAGAACCGGTGCACCGGCTGGGGCGATCCCCAGTTCTGTCGCAATGGCGCTAGCCGTATCGGCGTGATCACCGGTGATCATGACGACGCGAATGCCCGCCTGTCGACAGCGGGCGATTGCGTCCTTGACTCCCACGCGGGGTGGATCCCACATTCCCTGGAGACCAAGAAATGTGAGCCCGCTCGGATGAAGCAACTCGGCAACATCTTCCGGCTCGTGATCGAGCCGGCGATAGGCCATCGCCAGCACGCGGAGCCCGTACTGGCCCATCGTCGAGGCGGCGGCGAGGATCTGGTCGCGATCCAGCGGTGCCGGCCCGTGGAGCGTGAGCCAAGAATTCGACATCTCTAGCACGCGTTCGGGCGCGCCCTTCACGAAGAGGTAGAGCTCCCCGCCAGAGCGGCAGGCGGCAGCCGAGAAGCGACGCTCTGGCTCGAAGGGGACTTCAGCCACCGGCGGGAAAAGCGCGCGCACGTCCTCCTGCACGAGCCCGAGCCTGGCTGCGGCGATCAGCAGGGCTACTTCCGTCGGGTCGCCGATGCCTCCCCATGCGCCGTCTTCCGCGGGCATCAGTCGCGCCTCGTTCGGCAGGACGCCAGCGATGAGCGTGAGCCCCGCTGGCGAGAGTTCTTCGACACGCTGTACCTGCTCGGCCTTCGGCGGGCTCGGGTTATGCCCGCCGGGCATACCTTCCGCATCCGTCCTCCCTGGCGGCTCGAGCCAGAGGAATTCCCCAGCAGACCAGATGGCGCGGACGGCCATCCGGTTTTCGGTCAGCGTTCCGGTCTTATCCGTCCCGATCACGGTAGTGCTGCCCAGCGTCTCGACTGCGGGGAGGTGACGGATGATCGCGTTGCGCCGGGCCATGCGCTGCACACTGACGGCCAGGACGATCGTCACGACGATCGGCAGGCCTTCCGGGACGATCGATACGGCGGCTGCGACCGCGAAGGTGAAGATCGAGAGAGGATCTTCGCCACGGGCTAGGCCGACGACGGCGATCGCCACTATCGTGACCAGTACGACGAGTGCGAGCGTCCGCGTGAACTGGCCGATCTGCCGCTGGAGCGGGGTCTCCGGCTGCACTTCCTCGCGGCTCACCGCCGCGATCTTCCCCAGCTCGGTCTCTCGGCCGGTCGCGATGACGAGGCCACGGCCTCGCCCGCTCGTCACGATCGTCCCGGCGTAGGCCATGCCGCGCCGGTCGGCTAGCGGCGTCTCGGGGGCGACCGGTTCCGGTCGCTTGACAACCGGAACCGATTCCCCGGTCAGCAGCGACTCGTCGATCTGGAGCGCGATCGTCGTGAGGAGCCGGAGATCAGCCGGCACGCGCGTGCCGGATTCCAGCAAGACGACATCGCCTGGAACCAGATCGCGGCTGTCGCACACGCGCTCCTGGCCGTCGCGTAGAATGCGCGCTCTCGGGGCAAGGGAGCGCATCAAAGTGCGGAGAGACCGCTCTGCCTGATGCTCCTGCATGAAGCCGATGGCCGCATTCAGCAGGAGCGCGGCGGCGATCACTCCCGCGTCGATCCACTCGCCGAGCAAAGCGGTCACGACTCCCGCAACGAGCAAGATATAGATCAGCGGGCTCGTAAACTGGTGGAAGGCTAGCCGGAGGAGGTTCGGTGGCGGGATCTCCTCAACCTGGTTCGGGCCGTACCGCGCGAGTCGCCGACGAGCCTCCGCCTGGCTCAGCCCCTCCGGCGAGCTGCCGAGTCGACGCATGCACTCCTCGGCGGGGAGCGCATGCCAGGGGACAGGGCTCGCTGCATCCGAGCCGTCGTGCGTCCAAACCGGCTCGGCGTCTCGCAAGGGGGATAACCGGTTCCCGCTGCCTGATCTCTTCTTCCTCTCGTAGCTCGCACACGCATCGCCGGCTGGGCCCATCTCACGGTCAGACGGCATGCGGTTGCCTCATCTCTCTGGTTCCTACCTCGACAGCAGCACCGGAGGACGACTACGCGCTCCTGGCCATGAGCTTGAGCAGATCGCGCCGCGTCACGATACCGACGACCTGGCCGTCCCGCACGACCGGAATGTGCTCCCGCTCCTTCTCCAGCATAAGCTGGGCGATCTCGGAGACCGTGGCATCCTCACCGACGGTGAGCACCGGGCTGCGCATAACTTCCCTGGCTCTGATCGTTCGCCCCAGGCTATAGATCTCCTCCAGCCCCTCCGGCGGGAGCCAGTGTCCGAAAAGCTGCGGGGCCCGGTACACCGAGAAGGGAACCCCCTGCTCCTGGGCCATCAGGTCACGCTCGGTGATGATGCCGACCAGCCGTCCATCCTGATCGACGACCGGCACCGCCCCGATGCCGTGCTCGAGCATCGTCCGCGCGACATGCTCCAGGGTCTCGTCGGGGGAGACGGTGATGACCGGGCTGGTCATGACGTCTCGCGCCCGCAAGGTCAGCCGGCGAGCGTCGAACTCCGGCTCCTCCCCTCTGGCGCTCACCGCGGCAGGGGGCACAGCCGCTTCCTCCGGACGCTTCACCGAACTGGGGCGAACCAGCAGGAGCGGCACGCGAGCATTGTGCAGCACGTGCTCGGCTGTGGAGCCGAGCAGAGTCTGCCGGAGCCCGCTGCGCCCGTGGGTCGCCATCGCGATGAGCCCGGCCTTCGTCTCGGCGGCGACCTGGGCGATGGTCTCGGCAACGTGGCCCTGCCGAACGCTCCAGGTAGCCGTCATTCCCTGCGAGTTGAGGCGCTGGGCCAGGCTCTGGAGATAGGCTTCCCAGTCCCTGCCTTCGGCGCTCGCCGTCTGGACATGGAGGAGATGCAGCGCCAGCCCATCCGTACCGAGCACGCGGGCGACCGCGTCGAGGCTCTCCTCGGCGAGCGGGGAGCCGTCGAGCGGGACCAGCACAGGGGTCAAGGTCACCATCGTGTTCGGCGCCGGCGCCGGAATTCTGGCGCGCACGACCAGAACCGGGCAGCCGATCCGCTGGGCGGCACTGAAGGTCACGCTGCCGACGAGCAGGCGAGAGATCCCGACCCGGGCGTGGCTGGTCATGACGACGACCGATGCCGGCAGCTCGTCAGCCATCGCGGCAATTTGCCGGGCCGGATCGCCGACCCGCACCTCGATCTTAACCGGGACATCGGTGATCGCCTGCGCCAGTCGCCGCAACGCCTCCTCGCGCTCGGCCGCCCAGCGCCGGGCGAGCTCCTGGGCACGCTCGCCTTCGGCCTCCAGGAACGACCGCAGGTAATCTCCCAGCTCGACGACCGAGCCTAGAACGAGCGGGACGCGCTGCCGGGCGGCGAGCGCTCGCCCGTAGGGGGTAGCACAGTGAGTCACGCGGTCTGGATCGAGGTAGGTCGGCAGAACGGGGACGAGCACGTGCTGTGCCATGGCAAACTTCCCTCTCCTGGCTCGACCTCAAGCAGACACCGGGCACTCACAGCCGGATCGCCAGGGCTGGGTGTCTTGACGAAAGCCTACCAGTTCGCGGCAGGTTGCGGGAGAGCCGGGCGGCTGGGTGTCGCCGGGCCATCCTGGCGCCCCTGCCCGCACGGGCGTGCTAGGATAGCCAGGTCGGTGAGGGTGGAATGATCTCCCGGGAGGAGAGGGAACATGAAGATCGCGCGAGTGCTCGTGGACGGGGGACCGGCGCTGGCGATCGTTGAGGACGGCATCGCCTACCGCGCCGAAGGCGAGCTCTTCGGCCGGCTCCGGCGCGGGCCAGAGATCGGCGCTTTCGACCAGCTTACCGTGCTGCCGCCGGTCGAGCCGAGCAAGATCGTGGCCGTCGGCCTCAACTACGCGGCCCACGTCACCGAGAACGATCCGACCCGGCAGATCCCCGACGAGCCGGTGATCTTCATGAAGCCTCCCTCCGCCTTGCTCGGCCACGGTGGGCGCATCCTGCTGCCACCGGGAGACCGGATCGACTACGAGGCCGAACTCTGTATCGTCATCGGCCGCGAAGCGTATCGGGTACCGGAGACGGCCGCGCTCGACTACGTGCTCGGCTATACCTGCGGTAACGACGTCAGCCACCGTGAGTACCAGCGCAAGGACGGCCAGTGGGTGCGGGCCAAGGGGTTCGACACGTTCTGCCCGCTCGGCCCGGTGATCGAGACCGAGCTGGACCCGAGCGACCTGGCGATCCAGTCGCGGCTGAACGGGGAAGTCCGGCAGAGCAGCCGCACCAGCAACATGCTTTTCGGCCCTGCCTTCCTGGTCTCCTTCATCTCCAACGTGATGACCTTGAAGCCAGGCGACGTGATCATGACCGGGACACCCGAGGGGGTGGGGCCGATGCGGCCAGGAGACGTTATCGAGATTGAAGTGGAAGGGATCGGCGTGCTGCGGAACCCGGTCGCGGCGCGCGACTAGGGTCGGGTAAAGCCGCCTGGGGCAGGCCAGACGATGGGTCAAGACTGGGACAAGCTGCTCGACTTCCTGGAACAGGCCGGGCGGCTCAAGCGACTGCGGCGGAAGGGCTGGGTCGATCGCGGGGTCGCCGAGCCGGAGTCCGTGGCCGACCACAGCTACCGGCTGGCGTTGCTCGCACTGCTCGCCGGCTTGCTCGATCCCGGCATCGACCTCGCGCGCGCGGTGATCCTAGCACTCGTCCACGACCTGCCGGAAGCGCTGGCCGGCGACCAGACCCCCTTCGACCGGCAGCTCGAGGCGGGGGTGGACCCGGCGCAGCTCTTCCGCAGCCACCCCAGCTACTCCCCGGAGGCCGAGGCAGAGAAGAGCGCGCGCGAGCGGGCAGCCTTGCGGCAGATGGTCGCCGGGCTGCCGGATGAGCTCAGGCGACTTCTCAGCGAGGCGTGGGAGGACTACGAGGCCGGAGCTACGCCGGAAGCCCGGCTCGTCCGCCAGCTCGACAAGCTGGAGACGGCGCTCCAGGCCGTCGAGTACCGCGCGGAGCAGCCGGAGATCACGATCGACTCCTTCCTCCTCGGCGCTGATGCGGAGAGCGTCGACCCGCTCGCCCGCGAGCTTCTGGGAGCGATTCTCCGGCGGGCCGGACAGGTGAGGGAGCGCGTGAACCAGGACTGAGCGGCCCTGGTCTGCCCGTCCACCTCATGGTACGGTGAGGGGACCAGACCGCGCGGCGGGGGTTGGGATGGCGAAAGCGCCGACGCCTGACCGGTGCGCCGGTCGGGCCGCGAGCGAGTTTCGAGCTGAAGCGAAGGTCCGTGGTCGCCCGGCCAGGCTTGCCTGGCCGGCCGCCCTGCGGCGATTCCGGCCAGAAGGCAGCGCGCTGGCCATCCCCGAGTTCCGGCGCTTCTGGATCGCCCTGATCGTCTCCAACATTGGGAGCTGGATGCAACTGGTGGCTCAGGGGTGGCTGATCCTCGAGCTCACCAACTCTCCCTTCTACCTCGGCCTCTTCGGCTTGCTCCGCTCCATCCCGGCGCTGACGATCACGCTCGTTGGCGGGGTCGTCGCCGACCGCTTCGACCGTCGCCGGATCCTGCTGGTTACTCAGGTATCGGCCTCGGCGCTGGCGCTGCTGCTCGGCGCGCTCGATCTCACCGGGCTCGTGCGGATCTGGCATGTGCTCGGGATCGCTTTCCTGAGCGCGACCGTCATGGCCTTCGACAACCCGGCTCGCCAGTCACTGGTGCCGAGCCTGGTCGGGCGCGAGCGGATCGCCAGCGCGGTGGGCCTCAACTCGGCGGCCTGGAACTCCGCGGCCGTGGTGGGGCCATCGCTGGCTGGCCTGCTGGTGGCCGCGACCGGCACCGGCGGTGCCTTCGTCCTCAACGGTCTGAGCTACTTCCCGGTCATCTGGGCCGTCTGGACGATCCAACCGGCTCAGGCCCAGCCGAGGCCACGCACCGGCCTGGCGCAGAACCTGATCGCCGGGCTGCGCTTCATCCGCAGCGACCGCCGGATCTGGGGACTGCTGACCATGCTCGCCGTCCCGACGCTGCTGGGGCGACCATACCTTCAGCTTATGCCGGTCTTCGCCCGGAACGTGCTCCACGCCGATGCCTCCGGCTACGGCCTGCTGATGGGGGTCAACGGGCTTGGAGCTCTGCTCGGCGCGTTGACGGTCGGGGCGACGGGATCGCGGCACGGTAAGGGGAAGCGCCTTCTCCTCGTTAGCGCCGCGTTCGGCGCCACGCTCGTCGCCTTCAGCCTCTCGCACTGGTTCCTGGTCTCGGCCGCCCTCCTGCTGCTGGTCGGCGCCAGCCAGACGATGATGATGGCGCTGACCAACACGCTGCTCCAGCTCAACGTGCCGGAAGAAGTCCGCGGCCGGGTGATGAGCGTCTACACGCTGATCCCGATGGGCTTTATGCCGCTCGGGACCATGCTCCTGGGTTCGCTCGGCGAGTACTTCGGCGTCCCGCTGGTCGTGGGAGTTGCCGCGCTGCTGGTGGTCGCCTTCGCGGCTCTGGCCTACCAGGTCTTCCCCGAGGTTCGCGGCCTCTCCTGACTCGCGTCGTCGGGCTAGCCGCCGGACTCCGGTTCAGCGCCGAGTGTCACCGGCAGGGTGAGCAGCCGTCCCTCACGTACCACGCCGACCGTCACCGTCGCCCCGATGGCCGCCCGGCTCAGGAAGCGGTGCAAGTCGTCGATGCCCTCAAGCGGCAGGCCGTCGATGCTGACGAGCAGGTCGCCCGGCCTGATGCCGGCGCGATCGGCTGGCCCGCCGGGCGTCACCTGGAGCACGCTGATGCCGACTCCCCGGGTCAGGCCCTGCTCGCGGGCGATCCGGCCCGGCACCGGCCGCAGCTCGGCGGTGATGCCGAGGAAGGCCCGGCGCACCCGGCCTTCCTTGATCAGCAGACCGGCCACCCAGCGCGCGGTGTTGGACGGGATGGCGAAGCTCATCCCCTGTGCCCCAGCGATGATCGCCGTGTTAACACCGATCACCCGCGCCCGGCTATCGACCAGCGGGCCGCCCGAGTTCCCCGGGTTGAGCGCGGCGTCGGTCTGGATCACGTTCTCGATCAGCCGGCCGGTCTGGCTGCGCAGCGAGCGCCCCAGGGCCGACAGCACGCCGGTCGTGACGCTCGCCTGAAAGCCGTACGGGTTGCCGATGGCGATCACGAGCTGGCCCACCCGCAGCCGGTCCGAGTCGCCCAGCTCCGCGACCGGCAGCCCGCTGCCCTGCACGCGGACCACCGCCAGGTCGGTCGCCGGGTCCTCCCCGACCAGCTCGGCCGGGAGTGTGCGCCCATCGGCCAGCGTGACCTCGAGGCGTCGGGCTCCGTGCACGACATGACTATTGGTCAGGATGTAGCCGTCGGGCGTGATGAGGAAGCCAGAGCCTGCGCCCGGCAGATCGTACTGCGCCGGCCCGCGCGGTGTGCGAACCATCCCACGGCGTGTCGAGGTGATGCTGACCACGGCCGGCGCCACCTGCTCGACGACGGCGATGACCGCCTGCGAGTAGGCATCGAGCAGCAGCTCCGCCTCCTCCGGGCTTACCCCTACGCCGCCGGGCTGGCCGCTCCCGTTCGGTCGCCCGATGGATTGCAAGAGGATGGTCTTCGGTCGCATCGTCTCCCGTCTCTTCCCTGCTCGTCTACTCGAGTTCCGGGCCGCTCTGGCGGAGCTGCTGCACGCGCACCAGCGCCTCGCGCAGCTCGGCGAGCCACTCCGACTGATGCTTCGCGACCAGCCGGACGCACCAGGCCAGCGCCTCGCTGCGGCTGCGCGCTACCCCGGCCTCGACCAGCGTGTCGAGCGTCTGCCGCTCGCGCAGCCGGAGCCGGGTCATGACCGGCACGCTCAGCACCGTGAACAGCTCGCGCCGGTCGCCGCAGATCACGCCCCAGGACACCTTGCGCCCGAACCGGTGCTCCGCCTCTGAGGCGATCCGCATCCGCTGCGGTCGCGTCTCCTCGCGGAAGCGCTGGATCCTTGCGATCACCGCCTCGGCCTGTGCCTCTGGGGAGGCCCCCTCCGGCAGGCTGGGCTCGGCCAGCCGCCCGATGACCAGGATCTCATCGCGGTCCATCGTGATCTCCGGTGGGCCGGTGAACCAGCCCTCGGGGATCCGCCCGATGAACCAGCCGAGCACCTCCGCCTCTATCCCCTCGACCATCGTCTCCTCCTGATCGCACTCGTGGCTCGCGGCCGGTATTACTTGATTACACTATTACATACCTGAGGAGAGCCGTCAAGTGCAGTGGCAGCCATGGGTGTCGCGCCGTTGGAGACCCAGCCCGGTGGGCGGACCGCGGCCCGGGACCTCGGCCGCCTCCGCTCGATCTCGTTCGGTGGATTCCGGCAACGAGGGGCCAGCAACAGGGGATCGGCTATGGCCGATTACGACGTAGGGGCGAATGATGATTCGCCCCTACAAATCATTCGTCTCCGCTGTCCCCGAGCAGAGACGATGCTGTCTCCGCGCATCCGCCCGGCTCACATCTGCAGAAGCTGCTCGAGCTGCTCGTCGCGCCCGGCGACGGTCAGCTCGTCCCCGAGGCGGAGACGCTCCTCGCGGTGCGGGTTCATGATGACTTGCTCGCCTCGCCGCAGGAAGAGCGGCGTGACGCCGAACCGACCGCGCAGATCCAGCTCTTCCAGCGTCTTGCCCGCCATCCGCGAGTCGACGAGCACCTTCGCCAGCCCATAGCCGGGCCCGACGTCGAAGTAGTCCTTGGCCAGCGGCATGGTCAGGCTGTGGGCGACGCGGATGCCGGTCTCGCGCTCTGGGTAGACCACCCGATCGGCGCCGACCATGCTGAGGATGTCGCCGTGCAGGGCGTTCTGGGCCTTAGCCAGCACGAACTTGACGCCCAGCTTCTTCAGCAGCACCGTCGCCATGATGCTCGAGCGCTCGTCGGTGCCGATGGCGACCACCGCAGCGTCGAAGTCCTGGGCACCCAGCTCGCGGAGCGTCTCCTGGTCGGTCACGTCAGCGGTGACGGCATGGGTGACGTAGTCGGCCACTGCCTCGATCGCCCGGCTCGAGCGGTCGATCGCCAGCACCTCGTGTCCCAGCCGCTCGAGCTCCATCGCCACAGCGCTGCCGAAGCGCCCGACTCCGATGACGATGATCTGCCGTCCCATCGCTCCTCCTCTTGTTGGCTCTTACCCCAGCCGGACGGTCTCCGGCGCGTAACGAACCGGGCTCGGCCGGGTTCGCGCGGCCAGCGCCAGCGCCAGGGTCAGCGGCCCGAGACGCCCGACGAACATCGTGACGATCAGGATCAGTCGCCCTAGGGTGTTGAGTTCCGGAGTGATACCGGTGCTGAGGCCGACGGTGCCGAACGCCGAGACGGCCTCGAACCAGACATTGATGAAGCGTGTCTCGATCGTCAGCGCCAGCGTCAGCGCCACACTGAAGACGACCGCGATCGAGAGCAGCGCCACCGCCAGCGCCCGATAGACCTGCACGTGCGGCACCTCGCGGCCGAACGCGACGACGCGGCTGTGTCCCTGCACGCTGGCGATGATCGCGAAGAAGAGCAGGCTGAAGGTCTGCACCTTAATGCCACCCGCCGTCGAGCCGCTCGCGCCCCCGATGAACATGAGCGCGGTGATCAGGAACAGCGTCTCCTCGCGCAGCGCGCTGAGATCGACCGCGTTGAAGCCAGCGGTGCGCGGCGTAATGCTGTGGAAGAGCGCGTTGAGCAGGCGGGAGCCCCAGTCCAGGCGGCCGAGGGTCGCCGGGTTGCTGCTCTCGATGAGCAGGAATGCCACCGTGCCGAGGGCAAGGAGGAAGCCGGTGGTCGTCAGCACGAGCTTGCTATCGACGGTCAGCCGGCGCCAGCGCCGCTCCGCCACGATATCGCCGAGTACCACGAAGCTGAGCCCGCCGAGGACGATCAGCAGCCCGATCGTCAGCAAGATCCAGGGATCGCGCTGGTAAGGGATCAGGCTGCGGTAGCCGCCAGTGATGTCGAAGCCGGCGTTGTTGAAAGCGGAGACGCTATGGAAGAGGCTCCACCAGATCGCATGCCCGGGTGGATGAAAGTCGAGCGCGCGCGGCAGGAGCAGCAGCGCTCCGGCCAATTCGATGAGCAAGGTAAAGACCGCGAATCGGCGCACGAGGCGCAGGATCTCGCCAGGGGCAGTGGTATCCGCGCCGAGGCTGAAGCCACACGCCAGCCGCTCGCGCAGGGTCGCCCGGTGCCCGATCGTGACCAGCAGCAGCGTGGCGCTGGTGGCGAAGCCGAACCCACCGGCTTGAATCAGCAGCAGGATGACCGCTTGGCCGAAGCGACTCCAGTAGGTGCCGGTATCATGCACGACCAGGCCGGTGACGCAGACCGCCGAGGTCGCGGTGAACAGTGCGTCGACCAGCGGTGCCCGCTCCCCTGAGGCAGTCGCGATCGGCAGGCTGAGCAGGGCCGTGCCGAGCGCGATCAGGCCGATGAAGCCGTAGACCAGCGTCAGCGCGATCGGGCGGCCACGGCGCGGCGGGCGCGGCGGCCGGAGCTTGACGGTCTCAGTACGTAAAACTGCCCGGCGCACCACACGGTCGCCAGGCCGCCGGACTGCCTGCGGTGGACGGGTCGGACGAGTGGGCTGGCTCACAGGTGGTCGATCTCAGTCCACATCCTCCCCGAAGGGGGATGGAATACCTGCACTGCCGGGGACCGCCTGCCGTTGAATCGCCGCTCTGATCGGCCCGCTCGACAGCGCCGGGCTGAAGCGTACGCCGGATGGCGACAACTGTCAACGCCGGGCATGCCGCTGGCGGGCTTCGCCGTGGAGGATACCCCCTGCGGCTCAGCGTATGCGATAAAGGGGTGTGCGCACTAGCGGAGTTCCCGGGAGAGTGTATGACGCTCGAGCCAGCAGCCCGTGCCATCTCGCCACCAGCACGGCCGGTCATTTGGGGCGTCGCCCTGGCGGCGCTGGCCGGAGTGACGCTCGGGCTCAGCCTCTGGGCGACGCTCTCGCCGGTGCTGCCCGGCGATGTCGCCAGCGCCCGCTGGCTGCAAGCCCACCCGTTCCCGTTCGCTCACGAGCTCGCGCGGGGCGTCAATGCGCTCGGGTATGCCCCTGGAACGCTCCTCCTCTCGGCGACGCTGGCCGGTCTCCTGGCCTGGCGAGGGTTCCCCCGCTTCGCAGTCGCCGTTCTCCTCACCCTGCCGCTGCGGCTGCTGCCGAGCGCCATCAAGACGATCGTCGACAGCCCGCGGCCCACGCCGGACCTCATCGAGGTGCTCGAATCTCCTTCCAGTCCGGGCTTCCCCAGCGGCCACGCCTTCGGAGCGGCGCTCTTCTTCGGCCTCTTCTGGTGGCTGGTGCCGATGCTGGCCAGGAGCCGGCTCGCGTGCCGCGCTCTCCGCGCGCTCGCGCTCTGCCTGATCCTGGCGACCGGCTACAGCCGGGTGCTGGTCGGCGCCCACTGGCCCTCGGACGTGATCGGCGGCTACCTCTGGGGACTGCTCGTCCTGCTCCCGCTGCTCCAGGCAGCGTCGCGCTGGGCGAAGGCGGCCGGGCGCGAGCCAGGGACTGAAGGGGCTAACGGTCGAGCCCATTGACGGCGAGCGCCGGCCCCCGCCGGGCCTCAGGCCGCCATCTCCCGGCGGATCGCTGCCGCCAGCCGGGCGATGCCCTCGCTGATCTGCTCGGTCGTCGCGAACGAATAGCAGAGCCGGAGCGCGCTATCGCCTGAGGGGTAGAACGAGCAGGCCGAGCCGGGCAATACATCGACGCCGGCTTCGGCAGCCCGCTCAGCGACCCTGGCAGCACTCGCGCCCGGCGGGAGCGTTAGCCAGATGAAGAAGCCCCCCTCCGGGCGCGTCCAGGTGACGCCCTCGGGCATGGTCTCGGAGAGCGCGCGCAGCATCGCGTCCCGCCGCTCGCGGTAGATCGCGCGCAGCTCGGCCACATGCTCCAGCAGCATTCCGGTCGCACAGAACTGGGCCGCGACGGCACCGGCGAACGGGCTGGTGCCACCCTCCGGCTTCAGGCCGGCGACCGCCGCGATGAGCGAGGGATCGGCTACGATCCAGCCCAGCCGCATACCGGCCGCCATGATCTTGGAGAACGTGCCCAGGTAGGCGACATGACCCCGGTCATCCAGCGCGCGAAGGGGCGGCACCTGCTCTCCCTCGTAGCGCAGGTCGAAGTAGGCATCGTCCTCGATCAGCAGGAGCTGGTGCTCGTAGGCCAGGGCGAGGAGCTCGCGGCGCGCCGCGAGGGGCATGGTGACACCGGTCGGGTTCTGGAAGGTCGGGATCAGGTAGAAGAGCTTGGGGCGCCGCCCCTCGGCGACCAGCGCCCCGAGCATCGCCGCCAGCGCGTCTAGCTCGATCCCCTGAGCCCCGAGCGGTACCGGGCGCACTTCGACGCCAGCGGCGAGGAAGATGCGCACCGCGCCCATCCAGGTCGGCTCCTCGCTCAGCACCACGTCGCCGGGGTCGCAGAGCGCGTCGACCAGCAGTCCGAGCGCCTGGGAGGCGCCAGCAGTAATCAACACCTGCTCCGGCGTCGCCGCGATGCCCTGATCGCGCCGCAGCTTGACCAGGAGCTGTTCGACCAGCAGCTCGTAGCCGCGAGTCGCTCCGTACTCGAGCGCCCAGATGCCGTCTCGCTCCAGCGCCAGCCGCGCGCTCTCCAGGATCTCTTCGCGGGGCAGGCTGCCTGGGTCGGGGAAGCCGCCGAGAAAGGAGATCCGGCCATCGGCGGAGCGGGGTACTCCGAACCAGCCAGAGCCGGCACGCTGCGCCTTGCTGCTCAGCAGGCCCGTGACCTCGAGACCGGTTGCGCGTGCCATGTTGCCTCCCGTACTCACCCGACCGTTCCGAGCAGACCTGGGCATTGTACGGCGACGCGCCGGGCGACTCAATCGCCCGCGAGGCTGGCCGACGCCTTACACCCTATCGCTCTCCCTCCCGCTTGCGGGCAACGACTCACGACAGGTGTCGCTGGCGGGACTTGCGGAGCGCGATAGGGCATTGCCTCGAAGGTGACGCAGGAGCGGGTGCGACCAGAGCCCCGTTGTACACTCAGGGCAGGCCCAGGGAGGTGAGCGGCGCCAGGTCGCGGCGCAGCGATGGGAGACGGGCAGGCATCATGGCAACGAATCCAGACGCCCAGAGACAAGAGCAGCCGGCGCCGGGCACGCCGGAATTCTTGCGCGCCGTCCGCCGGGCTGCCGGCTGGCGCGTCTCTCCCCGGCATCTAGAGCCGGTGCTCGAAGCCCTCCGGCATACCGGCACTTCGGTGACCGTCGAACGAGTTGCCGAGCTGGTCTCCGCCATCCACGGCGACCGCTCCGCCCGGCAGCGTCGCCACCCGGAGCTGTGGCGGCTCATGGGCGCTTACCTCGCCCTCCAGGGCAAACCGGCCCACCCGGAGGCCCAGCGCGCCTTCATCGGCCGCTGCCGGCGACTCGTCGGCGCCGAGGTGAGCGACTTCCTGCTGCTGGCCGTGGCGGCGGAAGCCGGTGCGGCCGGCAAGCCGCTCGAGGCGCGCTTCGTTGCCCGGGCGGTGCGCTGGCTGCTCGATCGTGGCGCTGCCGAGGCGGACCCCGAGCAGCTCGATGAGCTGCTGCCCCGGGCAATCGAGGCCGCTTCGCATATCGAGACGCCGGCCGGGCGCAACCGAGCCGGCCAGCCGGGCGGACGGCGGCCGGCTCCCAGGCGGTCCAAGCCAGGTGGCCGAGGCCCGCTCCCCCCTCGCCAGAGACGCTGACACTTCACACCCTCGGCCAGTCGGATCACTCGAGCCGGCCGGCAAGGCGCGGCGCTGCAGGGAAACCGGTAGATACGGGGCACGCTGATCAGCAGCCCCAGGCTGAACTCCATGCTGCCGACGACCTCTCCGAACAGGAGTGCCAACTGCGGAGGGTAACCAGGGCGAGGAGCGAGCGCTCGACCCGATGCGTATGATTGGAGCGGGTGTCGGTCTTGTGAGCCGTGAGAAGGAGGAAGATGATGGCGCTCTTTGTCGTGCGGCACCAGCACCCGGCCGAGCGCTGCCCGGCCCGCGATCCGCAGATGGGCCAGATGCTCCTGGCGCACCTCGCCGAGCCGAACGCCCGGCAGTACGGAATCAACATCCACGGCGAGGCGGTGATCGAGGGCCAGCACACGCTCTACCTGATCGCCGAGGCGGAGGATCAGTCCAAGCTTGAGTCGTTCCTGCAGCCCTTCGCGCAGGCCGGCACGGTCGAGGTCTGGCCGGCGGTGGAGTGCGCCGCGGTTGTGGCCCGCGGCGGCTGCGAGGCCGTCAGGATCTGAGAGCAGGGACAACGGCCGGTCGTCCCCACAACGCTGCAGCCGTTCCACGCCGGGGAATGCGGGCACAGTGGCGTGTGTCCAGCGTGGACAGTGACGTCGTTGACGGTGGACGACTTCGCCAGCATCTACGAGAAGGCTAAAGCTCTGGGTATCTTTGACTCCACTGCCTTTGGCCACCATCTGGTCGAGGTGCCGAACGGCAACGTCCAGCTCTGCATCCGCGACCCTGCCGGCAACCTGATTGAGGTCGACTGGCCGAGCATCGCCACCTTGCCGCCCGAGATCGCGGCCGAGTGGCAGCGACTCGCCGACCAGCTCCCGCAGAGCGAGGGGAACCGCCAGGCGACGCTCTTCCTCGTCGAGCCGGTGGCACGCTAGAGCACAGTCCACGCCCGCGAACTTCGACTGCCGGCACAACGGTTCAGTGCTTCCGTCTACGAGCGGCAGGCCTCCAGCAGCGCGGCCACGTCCGGCGCCTCCGGTAGCCGCTCGGCGGTCGCCAGCAGGCGCTCGGCCGCGCCAGGGCCGAGCCGCGGCTCGACCAGCGCCCGCAGCTTAGCCAGTAGCTCCTCGCGCGCCAGCGGGGAGTCAGGGTGACCGGGCGGCTGGCGCACCATCGCCTCCAGCCGTCGACCGTCGAGCAGCTCGACCACCACCCGACAGCCCAGCACGCCTTCCTCATGGAACGCGCGCTCGAACTCGGGATCGATGACGAGGTCGATCCGGCGCATTAGGTCGAGCAGCGCCGGGTCGCGCCAGGGCTCACCCTGGTAGCTAGCCGGGGTGAGGTCGCCGTCTCGCAGCGCGATCGCGACCACGAAGGGCGTGCTGTGGTCGGCCGCCGCCCGCGTCCGGGGCGCATAGGCGCCGGGGGAGCCCTGCACGCCGGCCGTCACCTGCCGATGGCCGTAAACCGTCACCATGGCGATGCCGTCCACCGAACCGATCTCGTGGTGGAGCGAGGCCGCGGCCGCGATCGCCGCCTGGGTGTAGATCTGCGCGGGGTAGCGCTTGATGATCGTCCGGAGGACTGCCCAGTTGCCCCTGCCGTCGAGCCGGTCGAAGGCTGCCGGGTCGAAGTCCGACGGCAGGCGCTCGCAGAGCGTCTCCAGCGCATCAGGCGGCGCGGTGAGTCCGCCGGCCGCGAGCTGGACTGCCTCCAGCGCCCGCTGGCAGACGAGCCCGGGTGCTGCGCCCTTGATGAGCGGGAGCTCCGGCCCTGGCTTGAGCCAGGATTGGAGCACCAACCCGCCGGTCGTCCCGGCCAGGCCGATCGCCGAGACGATCTGCTCCCGGCTCAGCCCCAGCAGCCGGCCGGCGGCGGCTGGAACCGCCCAGGCGACTTGGCTGACCGGGTGCAGCCCGCGCTGCATCCAGCGGTACGCCTCGGCCAGCGCCGCTTGCAGCTCGTAGACGACGACCACCGCCGCCAGGAGATCCCGCCCACTTGCCCCGGCCAGCTCGGCGGCAGCCAGCAGCGCCGGGATCGCGTCGGAGAAGTGCCCGGTATCCTTGCCCGGCGGGGCTGCGTAGATGTCGTTGGCATCGAGGTCGCGGACCAGCGCGGCATTGACCAGCGCGGCCAGCGTCAGATCGACGCGCTCGCCGCCCCCGAGCAGCGTCGCTTCCGGCCGGCCTGTGTGCTCCAGCGCATACCGTCTCAGGAGCGCCGGGCCGGGTTCGCCCAGCGCCGCAACGCCGCAGGCCAGCGTATCGGCGACGATCCAAGTCGTCGCTTCCACCACCGATGATGGCAGCTCGCCGAAGTCGAGCCCGAGCGCGAACTCAGCCATCCGCTCCGCGAGGTACACGGCGCCCCCTACCGTCGAAACCAGGCTGTTGCCGGAGCGAGCCGGCAACGCCTCATTGTACCGATCCACCTGAGCCGAGCTCCTCGGCGTGGGAGGCGAGCGGTCCACGGCGACAGCGTGCGACCCGCCACCGTTGAAGGTATCCTTCCGCCAGTGAGCAGCACGAGGAACCGTTCCGAGGGCTGGCTGTTCCGGTGGCGGAGGGAACATGGATGCCACCATCGTTGCCGACGAGGTGAGCCGTACCTTCGGGCCGGTCCGCGCCATCGATCGCCTCACCCTGGAGATCCCGCCGGGCGTGATCTACGGCCTGCTGGGCCCGAGCGGCTCCGGCAAGACGACTTTCCTGCGCATGGTCGTCGGTGCGCTCCGCCCGACCGAGGGCCGGCTTCTGGTGCTGGGCCGGACGATGCCCGACCGCGCAGTGGCCGGCCAGATCGGTTACATGCCCCAGACTGCTGCGCTCTACCCCGACCTGACCCTGCGCGAGAACCTCGCGTTCTTCGGCCGGATCTACGGCCTGCGCGGCCGAAAGCTGGAAGACCGGGTCGAGCAGCTCGTGAACGACCTTGGGCTGCTCGGCTGGGTCGACCAGCCGCTCTACCGCTTCAGCAGCGGCATGCTGCAGCGCGCCTCGCTGGCCTGCGCCCTGCTGCACCAGCCCGAGTTGCTGGTACTCGATGAGCCGACCGTCGGCCTCGACCCGGTGCTGCGCCGCTCGCTCTGGGCGCACTTCCGCCAGCTCGCCGAGCAGGGCAAGACGCTGCTGATCTCGACCCACACGATGGACGAGGCTGATCGTTGTGACCTGCTCGGCTTCCTGCGCGGCGGCCGCCTGCTGGCCAGCGATACCCCGGCGGCGCTGCGCCTGCAGACCGGCCAGGCGGACCTGGAAGACGCCTTCCTGGCGCTGGCCGGACAACCCGGCATACCGGTCGGAGAACCGTGATGAGCTGGCAGCGGGTGCTGGCGCTCATGCTCCGCATCGTCCGGCAGTTCCGGCGCGACAAGCGCACGCTGGCGCTGATCCTGGTCGTGCCGGTGCTCGTCCTCTCGCTCCTCGGCTACATCTATCGCGGCTCCGGCGAGCCGACCCGCCTCGCCGTCGTGCTCGAGGGCGATAGCCCGCTCGCCCGGCAGGTCCTCGCGCTCCTGGAGGAGACCTCGTCGCTCCAGGTGATCGTGATGGAGCGAGAGCCAGCACTCCAGGCAGTCGATCGCCGGGAGGTCGACGGCGTGCTCGTGCTGCCCGCCCTGCCCGTTCAACCGGGGACCCAGCCGGAGGTGGAGCTGATCCTCGAGGGCTCCCAGCCCAGCGCCGCCGGCGCGATCGCCGGCGCGGTCAGCCGCGCGCTGCCCCAGGCGATCATCCAGACCATGAGCCCATCCGGGCAGGCGATCCAGATCGAGCCGCGGTTTCTGCACGGCGGGCCACAGTTCGACCAGCTCGACTACTTCGCGCCGACCTTCATCGGCTTCTTCGCGTTCTTCTTCGTCTTTCTGCTCACCTCGGTCTCGTTCCTGCGCGAGCGGCTGCAGGGAAGCATCGAGCGGCTGATCGTCTCGCCGCTCGACCGCAGGGAGATCGTGCTCGGCTACATGCTGGGCTTCACGCTCTTCGCCACCGTGCAGTCGATCGTAATGGTGATCTTCACCGTCGCGGTGCTGCGTATCCACTATGCCGGCGAGCTCTGGCTCGTGGTCTTCCTGACCTTTCTGATGACCGTGGGGGCGGTCAACCTGGGGATCTTCCTCTCGGCCTTTGCTCGCACCGAGCTGCAGGTGGTGCAGTTCATCCCGATCGTGATCACGCCGCAGGGCCTGCTCTCCGGCATCATCTGGCCGGTCGACTCGCTGCCCCGCCCGCTCCAGTGGCTGGCTCAGGCCCTGCCGCTCACCTGGGCCAACGAGGCGCTGCGCGCGGTGATGATCCGCGGCGAGGGGCTCGACGCGCTCGGCCTGCACCTCGCCGTCCTCATCGGCTTCGCGGCAGCGATGGCCGCCCTCGCGATGGTAACGCTGCGGCGGGAGGTCGCCTGACGCATGGTCGCGCCGGTCCGCCTCGCGCTCGGCTCGACCAGCCCGGTCAAGCGGGCCGCAGTCGAGCAGGTTGCGGCCTGGCTCTTCGCGGAGTGGCAACTGGAGACGCTCGAGGTTCCCAGCGGGGTAGCGCCCCAACCCTGGGGCGACGAGGAGACAGCCCGCGGCGCCTGGCAGCGGGCCAGGCGCGCCCGGGAGCTCACCGGGGCCGACTACGGGATCGGGATCGAGTCGGGGGTGGTCGAAGGGCCCTTCGGCCGCGTCTACGCGGTGAGCTGGGCAGTGGTCGCCGACCGCCAGGAGCGGCTGGGCATCGGCGGCGCGGAGCGCTTCTCATTGCCGGAGACGGTCGTTGCACGGCTGCGAGCCGGCGAAGAGCTGGGGCGGCTACTGGAGACGCTGGCAAGCTCCGAGGAAGCCCGGCCTGAGCTGGGTGCGGTCGGAATCATCACCGGCGGGCGCCGGAACCGGGTCGACCTCCTGGCGGTCGCCGTGCTCCACGCCTTCGTCGACCTGCTCAGGCAGGGCTAACGGCCAAAAATCCTCAGAGTGAGCCGGGTTGAGCGCCTCGCTCTGTCCCCTCAAATCCACGTAGTGAAGCCTTGTGCCTACGCCGGGACGCCAACCAGGCTGCGCCGCGCGAGCGTCCCTCTCTCGTTCCCCACTCCCGCACCACGCAGTGCTCGCGATGCCGCGCAGCGCGCCGGAGAGCGTGCGCCGGCTACGGCAGCGGGTGCCGGGTCCAGCCGCCTTCCTCCAGAGTCACGATTTCCTGGTAGCCAGCCTCGCGCAGGTGCGCCGCTGCTTCAGCGAAGCCGGCGATCAGGTCTTCCGGCCGGTGCGCGTCGGACGAGAGCGTCACCGGGATGCCCAGCGCCTTGCAGCGGTGCAGCACGCGCGGCCCGGGGTACGGCTCGCCGATGCCCCGGCGCAGCCCGGCGGTGTTCACCTCCACCACCAGCCCGGCCGCCTGGATAGCCCGCAGCGCCTTCTCGACCGCCGCCAGGTACCAGGGGGCGTCCTCCGCGAAGTAGCGCCCACCCGCGTTCCACATCTTGATCTTGTCGATGTGCCCGGCGATGGCCGGCAGGCCCCAGCCCGGCACCACCAGCGCCATCTCGACGAGCAGGCGGTAGTAGTCCTCCACCAGCCGACGCGCGTCGCCCCGGTAGACCGCGTCAAGCTGGCGCGCGAACGATTCGGCCGACTCGTCCATCGTCCAGGGCAGGCCAGCAGGATCCCGGCCGACGAAGTGCACGCTGACCACCAGGTACTCAGGCCGGTGTACCAGGATCCGCTCGCGCTGGAACGCAGACCCCTCTGGGATCAGCGCCGGGGAGAGATAGTCGAGCTCAAGCCCCAGCCAGAGGCGCAGGCGGCCCTGGTAGGCCACCTGGGCAGCGCGCACGTCGGCACAGTAGGCCGGCAGGCGCTCCAGGGGCATCGTCCAGGAGCAGGCGAACGGCACCGGAGCGTGCGACGAGAGACCGAGGCTACGCAGGCCGGCCGCCAGTGCCGCCTCCGCGTACGCTTCGATCGAGCCGGAGCCGTCGCAGTAGCCGGGATGATTATGGAAGCTGCCGATCGTCGCGCTCACCTACCACTCCCTCTCAGCCGGCGTCCCCTGCCACGCCATGATCGCGGGGCACGCCATCCGATCTTACCGCTCGGCCGGATTTTGGCTATCCCTCCGCGAGCTGGAACGGGGACGAACTGGCGATGAGCGCCGATTGAGCACCCCTTGAACACGGAGTGAGCATGCATTGACCAAGCCTGTGACTGGTACTGACCCTGCCGGCCCTCTACATTATGTTGTGACATGATGAAGGGGCAGCGAGGGAGCCAGCGAGCAGGCCACCCACCCTGG
This sequence comes from bacterium HR26, assembly GCA_002898875.1. Taxonomy (GTDB): domain Bacteria; phylum Chloroflexota; class Chloroflexia; order Thermomicrobiales; family Thermomicrobiaceae; genus Thermalbibacter. Next base: position 2,760 of record BEIC01000012.1, on the reverse strand, counting down.
GGGACGTTCCAGCAATCTAGCCCCTAGCGGTACATAGCTTGCGGGGGACATCTCGATTCCACTTCACCCTCGCCGATCGGCGGCTCCCCGAGCCATGCCGCGGGTGCACCTCGCGCCCTCGCCAAGGAGGTGGGGCAAGCGGACAACACCCGGTATTTGAGCCGGTAGATGCAGGGTGATGTAGATGCAGGGCGATATCGAGCGAGCGCGCTGAGCCTCCGGTACTGGCAAGCGAATATCTCGTGATTGATGTTTCGGAAGCGATGATACGCGGGCCGTACGTTGGGCGCCTGGCCCGCGCGGAGCGAGTGGCGCAACCGGCCGATCTCGAGAGCTCATGATCGGCCGGTTCTGTTTTCGCAGAACAGAAGCCACAACGTCTATACAGGGTACAGAGGGGGAAACTCATGGAGCACCGCCACACATTCGAGGGTTCGGATACCCCTCGAGCACCCCACCTGACAGAGGACCCGGTCTCCGGAAACGGTCATCATCTGGAGTCGCACGTCTTCGCTCCCGTGTCGGTCATCGCGCCGACGCGCAACGAGGCGGCGAACATCGCACTGCTCGTCGCTCGGCTGGAGCGCGTGCTTCCCGATGGCTCCGAGATCGTCTTCGTCGACGACAGCGACGATGACACGCCCGCGGTGATCGAGTCGATGGCATCACGCTCGCGCTGCCCGATCCGCTTGCTCCATCGCCCTCCTGGGCAGCGGGCCGGTGGCCTGGGCGGGGCGGTCGTTGCCGGGCTACGCGCCGCCCGCTCGGCCTGGGCCTGTGTCATGGACGCGGACTTGCAGCACCCGCCGGAGTTGATCCCGCGCCTGCTGGCCCAGACGAGGTTGACGCAGGCCGACCTGGTGATCGCCAGCCGGTACTGCGACGAGGGGAAGGCCGAGGGGCTCGACGGGATACGCACGGCGATCTCCCGCGCCTCCACCACGGCCGCGCGCCTGGCCTTCCCTCGCCGGCTGCGACGGGTAAGCGACCCGATGAGCGGATTTTTCCTGCTCCGGAAAGATCTGATCGACCTCGACGCCCTGCGACCACGAGGGTTCAAGATTTTGCTCGAGATCCTGGTGCGGAACCGGCACCTCAAGGTGAGCGAGGTCGGCTTCGAGTTCGGCAAACGGTATGCAGGGGAGAGCAAGGCCTCGCTGCGCGAGGGGTTCCGCTACCTGGCCCACCTCGGCACCTTGCGGCTCGGGGAGAACGCGCTGCGCTTCGCCGCCTTCGCCGCGATTGGCCTCTCGGGCCTGCTCGTGAACACGCTCGTCCTGCTTGCCGGTACCGAGCTCGTCGGCTTCCACTACCTGCTCTCAGTCGTCTTCGCCACCTGGGCGTCGACGCTCTGGAACTTCAGCTTGACCGATGCCTGGGTCTTCGGTGATCGCCGGGAAGCCAACCGGTGGGGCGAGCGGCTCGCGATGTTCGCGTTCGTGAACACGCTAGCCCTGCTGATGCGCGGTCCCATGATCTACGTCCTGACCTCGCTCCTGGGCATCTACTATGTGCTCTCGAACATCATCTCGCTCGTGGCCCTGTCGCTTGTACGCTACGGGATGTCGGACACCTGGATCTGGAAGGTCAGGCGCCAGCCGCGTGCGCGCGGCCCGTACTGCTACGACATCCACGGGATCGTTACCGTCTGGTCGGAGACCTGGCTACCCGAGCTGGAGCGCTTCCTCACGACTGAGCCGATCGATCGGCCGACGATCCGGGTGCGGATCGGCGGGCTCCGCTCGCCGGGCCCACTCGGTCGCCCGGGCACGGTCAGCGCGACGCCGGATGGCCGGCGGTTCTTCTACGATGACGGCCTCGGGCCACTGGGATTCTGGATCGACGTCACCATGGGCGAGACAGTGGAGGTGATCGCCTCGCCGTTCCTGCGCCGGTCGCCGCACGTGCTCTACACCAACGTCGTGGAGCCGATCCTACGCTGGACTTTCGTCAGGAAGGGTTACGCCCTCGTCCATGGCGCCTGCATCGCCTTCGGCGACGAAGCCTACCTGGTGACGGCGCGCACCGATACCGGCAAGACCACGACGATCCTGCGCGTGCTCGACCGCCAGCGTCGAGCCACCGACACCGGCGCTTTCCTCTCCGACGACCTGACGCTGCTCAGCCCCGACGGCCGGGCCTTGAGCTATCCGAAGCCGATGACGATCAGCCGGCATACGGTGGCCGCCGTCAACACCCCGCTGCTCTCACGCCGCCAACGACTCGGGCTCTGGGTGCAGAGTCGCCTGCACTCGCGCGAGGGACGGCGGTTCGCGCTGCTGCTGGCCCGGACGAGATTGCCGGTCGCCACTATCAACGCTGTGGTGCAGTGGATCGTGCCACCGCCGAAGTATCACATCCAGCAGCTCGTGCCGCGCGCGAAGTGGACGCGCGAAGCCAGGCTGGCCGGCATGTTCGTCATCGAGCGTGGCGGCGAGGGAGAGATCTCCCTTGATGAGCACGCGGCGCTGGAGACGCTGCTGAGCAACAGCGACGACGCCTACGGGTTCCCGCCGTACCCAGCCATCCGCCACTACCTGCACGGTCTCGACGAGCAGGATCTGCGGCCGGTCGAGCAGCAGATCGTGGCACAGGCGCTCAGCAGCGTGCCGGCTCGCTTGCTCCGCAGCAGCGCGATGGATTGGTGGCAGCGCATCCCGGCGCTGGTCAACCTGCGCGACGCGCGACCTCCGGTGGAGCAACCGGCATCGCCGGTCGTCGCGACCGGCGCGAGCGCGACGTAGAGCATGGGCGACTGGC
>BEIC01000011.1 GCA_002898875.1 bacterium HR26 | reverse complement strand
CCCCTCTCATCCTCGGAAGTCGGTTTCGATCAGAAACCATACGCGACGCGCTCGAACATGTCGAGCCGATCTGGTCATGAGCGCGCGCTCGCTCTGTTGAGGCGAGGGGCAGGCTGCTGCTGTCGAGCTCAACAGGTAAGCTACGCTACAAGACGACGTGCGCATGCACGTCGATCGCGTCGAAGTTACCAGCCGAAGGTGCGCGCGATCAGCTCCTCGCCGACGCGCAGGAGCAGCGGCGAGCCGTGTGGGCAGACCGCCGGAGCCGCAGTGTGGCCGAGCGCCTCGACCAGCGCCCGCATCGCCGGCCGCTCGAGCGGCCGGCCCCGCCGCACCGCGGTGCGGCAGGCGAGTTCGACCCAGAGGCGCTCCTTCCAGGTCTCGCCGGCCGCCTCCTCGTCGGCCAGCGCCAGAAGCGTCTTCAGCAGCTCATCCGGCTGCCCTAGCGCGGCCAGCGCGTCGCCGGAGAGCCCGGGGAGCACGCCAGGCATCGGTGGAGCCGCGCGCAGGAGGAAGGTGTGTGAGCCGAAGACCTCGCAGCGGAAGCCGAGCGCGGCCAGCTCGTCGAGCCGCCGGCTGAAACGCGCGGCTTGGGCTGGCCGCAGCTCGATCAGCAAAGGGTCCGGGAGGACGAACGGCTCCTCGCGCTCGGCGCCGTGGAGGGCCTTGAGGCGCTCGTAGAGGATGCGCTCGTGCGCCCGATGCTGATCGACCAGGTAGAGGCCATCCGAGCCCTCCAGCAGCAAGAGCCGCGCCTGCACCTGTCCGATCAGGCGAAGCGGCGGCAGGCCAGGGGTGACGATCGGGCCGTCATCGTCGTAAGTGCTCGATTCCTCAGCGACCAGGGGCGCTGTGGCCAGCGGGTCGAAGTCCGCTTGTGCCGGTAGCTGCAGGGATCGCGGGCGCTGCCCGAGAACGGTGCGGATCAGCTCTCCCGCTGCCCTGCCGATCTCCTGCTCCGCCAGGAGGCGTACCTCGAGCTTCGATGGGTGGATGTTGACATCGACCTTCTCGGGCTCGGTCTCGATCACCAGCACCAGCACCGGGTGACGACCGCGCGGCAGCAGTGGCCGGTAGGCGGCCTCGATCGTCGTGAGCAGGCCACGCGGCTGCGTCCAGCGGCCGTTGACGATGACGTGCACCTGGTTCCGTCCCGGGCGAGTCACCTCCGGGTCTGCGATCAACCCCGAGATACAGGCTCCGGCGACCTCGAACGGGCCGAGGGGCTGAAGCCTTCCGGCCAGTGCCGGCCCGTAGAGCTCGATTAAGGTCGTTGCCCGATCGCCGGAGCCGCTCGTCTGCAGCACCTGTCGCTCGTCGACGACCAGCGTCATCCGGACGTGCGGCGCGGCCAGCGCCAGCCGGCGCACAGTCTGGCCGATCAGGGCCACTTCGGCTTGGGGACGCCCGGCTGCAGCCAGCCGCGCCGGCATGTTCTGGAAGAGGCGACGCACGGTCACCGTGGTACCGCGCGGTCGCGGGGCCGGCTCGTCGACCGCGACGGCACCGTCGCGTAGCGTCAGCCGCCGGCCGACGCCGCTGTCGTCCGCTGCGCTGACCAGCGTGAGCTCGGCCACCGCCGCGATGCTGGGCAACGCTTCGCCCCGGAAGCCGAGCGTGCGAATCTGGGTCAGGTCGTCTCCGGGCAGCTTGCTGGTCGCGTGGCGCTGGCAGGCGAGCGGCAGCTCCTCCGGCGGGATCCCGATGCCGTCGTCGCTGACGCGGATCAGGGTCAGGCCGCCGCCGCGCACTTCGACCCGAATCTCGCGTGCCCCGGCGTCGAGCGCGTTCTCGACGAGCTCCTTGACCACTGAGGCTGGTCGCTCGATCACCTCGCCAGCGGCGATGCGCGCCGCGAGTGCAGGCGGCAACACCCGGATCGGCCGGCGAGCTCGCTCGTTCGCACTGGTCATGCCGGCCATCTCCTCGCGTCGAATGACCCCTCAGCCGTGCCTGCTCCTACATCGTCGTCTTCCCGCGGAGCCGGGCCTGCTGCTCGAAGAGCCAGTCCAGCGCCTCCCGCGGGGTCATGCTGGTCAGGTCGAGCGCGCAGAGCTCGCGGGCCAACCGCTGGCTGGCGTTCAAGCTGGGCTGGAAGCCGGCGAGCGTGAGCTGGAACGCCGCACGCTCACGCCCTTCAGCGACCTGGTCAGTCGTCTCCGGTTCCTCTCGCGGCGCGAGCCGGCATGTTGACTGACCTGTGGTCAGCTCGGCGAGCAGCGTCTCCGCTCGCTCGGCTACCCAGGGCGGCAAGCCGGCCAGGCGGGCGACTTGGATGCCGTAGGCGCGGTTCGCTGGTCCAGGGCGCACCGCATAGAGGAAAATGACCCGGCCGTCTCGCTCCAGCGCGGCGACGTGCACGTTGGCCACCCCCTCCAGCTCTTCCGCGAGCGCCGTGAGCTCCAGATAGTGCGTGGCGAAGAGCGTCCTGGCGCCGATCCGATTGTGGATATCCTCCAGCACCGCGCGGGCGATGGCCATCCCATCGTGGGTGCTGGTGCCGCGCCCGACCTCGTCGAGTATGACCAGGCTGCGGTGGGTCGCCTGGTGCAGGATCGTGGCGGTCTCTACCATCTCGACCATGAAGGTGCTCTGGCCACCAGAGAGGTCGTCCTGAGCGCCGACCCGGCTGAAGATGCGATCCACCAGGCCGATGCGTGCCTCGGCGGCGGGCACGAACGAGCCGATCTGGGCCAGGAGGACGATCAGGGCCACCTGGCGCAGGTAGGTGCTCTTCCCACCCATGTTCGGGCCTGTCACCACCAACACGCGCGGCCCGTCGCCGCCCAGGTGGCAGTCGTTCGGGATGAACGGCTCGCCGGCCAAGCTGGCCTCGACGACCGGGTGGCGCCCAGCCACGATGTGCAGGACGTCGCTCTCTTCCAGAACTGGCGCTACCCAACCCCGGCGGGCCGCGACCTCAGCGAGCGCGAGCAGCGCATCCAGGAAGGCGATCTGGCCCGCAGTCTGGAGCAGGCGCCCGGCGTGCGCCGTGATCTCGCCGCTGAGCCGTGCCAGCGCCTCCCGCTCGAGCGCTGCGATCTCCTCCTCGGCGGCGAGGATACGCACCTCTGCCTCCTTTAGAGCCGTGGTGACGTAGCGCTCGCCGGTGGCGACCGTCTGCTTGCGGATGTAGTCCGGTGGAACCAGCGGCAGGTTCGGGCGCGTGACCTCGATGTAGTAGCCGAAGACTTTATTGTAACCGACCTTGAGCGAGCGAATCCCGGTTCGCTCGCGCTCCCGGCGCTCGAGCGTCGCGAGCCAGCGGCGCGTCTCATGGATCTCAGCGATAGCCGCATCCAGAGCCGGGCTGAAGCCAGGCCGAATGCGGGCGCCTTCAGCGTCTTCGACCACGGCCGAATCGATCAGTTCCTGGAGATCTGCACAGGGGTCGATCTCCTCAGCGAACTGGCGCAGAGCTGGGGCGCTGGCGTGCCCGAGGTGCTCGACGAGCGCCGCGACCGCACGCAGCGAGGCGCCGAGCGTCAGGAAGTCGCGGACTCCGGCTAGCCCCTGCGTGACCCGACCGGTTAGCCGCTCGAGGTCGCCGGTGCCCAGAAGCTGCCGCGCCAGGCTAGCGCGCAGGCTGCCGTCGGCCACCAGGGCCGCGACGATGGCCTGCCGGCGCTGCAGCTCGGGGAGATCGCACAGCGGCCTGCCCAGGAGCCGGCGCAGAGCTCGGGCACCCATCGCGGTGCGGGTCTCGTCGAGCACGCCGAGGAGGCTGCCCCGGGTGCCGCCGGTGCGGAAGCTGCGCGTAAGCTCCAGGTTGCGCCGGGTCGCGGCATCGAGCCCCACGCGGTTTCCAGTCGACTCAGCCCGCAGGCCCGTGAGGAGCGGCAGCAGCGCCGGGTTGGTCCGGTTCAGGTAGACGAGAATCGCGCCGGCCGCGCCGGTAGCCGCGGGCTTATCGTCGCAGCCATAGGCTGCCAGCGAGCGGACGCGGAAGTGCTCCATCAAGCTGCTGCGGGCGCGCTCAGGGTCGAAGTGCCAGTGCTCCAGGCGGGTCACGTGGCCGAGCAGCAGCGGGCTCGACTGGAGGGTATCAGTGACCAGGCACTCCGCGGGGTCGAGGCGCGCGAGCTCCTCAGCCAACTGCGTTTCGGCCTCTGGACCACGAAGCTCGATAACGGCGAACTCTCCCGTACTGACGTCTACCCAGGCCAGGCCCAGCCGCTCGCCATGCGGGTAGACTGCAGCCAGGTAGCGGTTCTCTCCCGCTGGTAGGAGCGCTGGCTCGGCAACGGTGCCAGGTGTCAGCACGCGCGTGACGGCACGCTTGACCAGCCCGCGCCCCGGCTCGCTGAGCTGTTCGGCGATCGCGACTGTGTGTCCTGCAGCGAGGAGACGAGCCAGGTAGTGATTGAGCGCGTGGTGAGGGATGCCCGCCATCGGCACACGACCGTTGCGCCCGAAGCTGCGTGAGGTGAGCGTGACGCGCGCATCTCTGGCGACGATGCGCGCGTCGTCGTCGAAGGCCTCGTAGAAGTCGCCCAGCCGGTAGAGCAGGATCGCGTTCGGGTACTGGCTCTTGAGGTTGAGATACTGCTGGCGGGAAGGCACGATCTCGGGCGTCGCCCGGTGCTCGCCCACCTGCGATCGCTTCCGTGCTGGCGCACGCCGGTGTGTCGTCTCTCGCGTCATAAGGCGATTATACCGACCACTCACCGGATCGGTGACCAGCCGGCACAGCAGGAAGTGGGCGTTCGGTCGAGAGCATCGCCCAGACGCACGTGGCGGGTGCCCACGTAGTCGACCGCTCCATAGTCAACATAATGCATGAAGTGGCCTCGACCTGCTAGCATTGTTCAGCATCGAGGTAGCTTCTAGAATCCCACATGATGAAGGGAGGTGCGATGCGGATCGCCGTCACGAGAAGAATACCCGCAGCGGGCCTCGAGCTGCTCGGGCGCGAAGCGGATGTCGTCGTCTGGCCGGAGGCGTCCCCACCGAACCGGGACGAGTTGATCGCGTTCGCGGCCGGGGCAGACGGGCTGCTCACCCTGCTCACAGAGCGCGTGGATGGAGAGCTGCTCGACGCCTTGCCCTCGGTACGCGCTGTCAGCAACATGGCCGTGGGATACGATAACATCGACGTCGAGGCTGCCACTGCCCGCGGAGTCATCGTCTGTATCACGCCCGATGTCCTCACCGAGACCACGGCGGATTTCGCCTTTGCCTTGATGCTCGCGGTGGCCCGCAAGGTCAAGCTGGCCGCTGACTCGGTGCTGCGTGGAGAGTGGCGAACCTGGGAGCCGCTGGGGTTTCTCGGTCAGGACGTGCATGGAGCCACATTAGGGATCGTCGGGATGGGGCGGATCGGCCAGGCGGTGGCCCGCCGCGCCCGTGGCTTTGCGATGACGATTCTCTACACCGACCAGGAGCGCAGGCCTGAGCTTGAGGAGGAGCTGGGAGCCCGCTTCGTGAGCCTGGAACAGCTCTTGCGAGAGAGCGACATCGTCACGCTGCACGTTCCACTGACGAAGGAGACGCGCAAGATGATCGGCGCCAACCAGCTCCGGCTGATGAAGCGCTCGGCCATCCTGATCAACACGGCTCGGGGAGGCGTCGTCGACACTGAGGCGCTAGCCGACGCGCTGGAGAGCGGCACCATCTGGGCGGCCGGGCTGGACGTGACCGATCCGGAACCGCTGCCGGCCGATCACCGCCTGCTCTGCTTGCCGAATGTCCTGGTCACACCGCACATTGCGAGTGCAAGCGAGGCGACGCGCGCTCGGATGGCCCGGCTGGCGGCGGAGAACCTGCTGGCTGCGCTCAGAGGCGAACAGCCTCCGCGCTCGCTGAATTGGGAGGCAGTTCGTGGCCGCGCGCATCCGTGAACGCCGAAGGGAACGCGTGCGGGTCGTCGTGACCGGCATGGGAATCGTCTGCCCGATCGGGAACGACCTGGAGACCGTCTGGCAAGCACTGATCGAAGGGCGGTCTGGCACGGACGTGGTCACTCGGGTCGATGTGAGCGATCTGCCGAGCCAGATTGCAGGCGAGGTGCGCGATTTCGACCCGGTGCCGTGGCTTGGCCTGAAGGAGGCGCGTCGCACCGACCGCTTCATCCAGTTCGCCGTCGCCGCTGCCAGGCAGGCGCTCTACCAGGCCGGGCTGGAGATCACGGACAGGCTGGCCGACCGGACAGGGGTGCTGATCGGCAGTGCGCTCGGCGGCATGGAGACGCTGGAGCGAGAGTTCGGGGTGCTCCAGGCGCGTGGGCCGTCGCGCGTCAGCCCCTTTTTGATTCCGATGTTCTTGCCGGACATGGCCGCCGGCTATGTCTCGATCGTTACTGGCGCCCGGGGGCCGAACTTCTCGATCCTCTCGGCCTGCGCTAGCGGTGCCAACGCGATCGGCGAGGCAGCCGAGATGATCCGGCGGGGACAGGTCGACGTCGTCCTCGCCGGCGGGAGTGAGGCGGCCATCACACGGGGAACCATTGCTGGCTTCTGTGCCCTCCAGGCGCTGTCGACGCGGAACGACGAGCCGCAGACAGCCAGCCGCCCGTTCGACCGCACTCGCGATGGCTTCGTCATCGCAGAAGGCGCGGCCATCCTGGTACTCGAGCGTCTCGACCACGCTTTGGCACGCGGGGCGCCGATCCTGGCGGAGCTCAGCGGCTATGGCTCGACAGCCGATGCGCATCACATCGTGCAGCCTTGTGCCGACGGCGAGGGTGCGGCGCGCTGCATGTCGCTGGCGATCCAGGATGCAGGTCTCATGCCCAGCGACATCGACTACATTAACGCACACGGCACATCGACGCCGCTGAACGACGCGGCGGAGACAGCGGCGATCAAAGCGGCCTTCGCCGGGCATCGGATCCCCCCGGTCAGCTCGACCAAGTCGCTGACCGGGCACCTGCTGGGCGCGGCCGGCGCGGTGGAGGCCGTCTACTCGATCCTGGCCTTGCAGCATCAGGTTATTCCGCCGACCTGGCACCTCCGCGAGCCTGATCCGGCGTGCGATCTCGACTACGTGCCGGAGGGGCCGCGGCCGGTGCGGCTGCGCCACGTGATGAGCAACGCGTTCGGCTTCGGCGGCCATAACACGGCGCTGGTCTTCAGCCGCTACGAGGAGTAGTCAAGGCAGCTAGCAGGCGGCTCCCTGTCTCAGCCTGGATGTCCACTTGCGCGTCGTGTCCGCCTCAGTCCTTTGACACTGCCGAGCGCGGGTCTGAAGCCCTGCGCTCACCTCGTCAAGCCGGCTCACCTGCCCTCACCCCCTGCCCCTCTCCCGAACTTTCGGGAGAGGGGGCGCGTGCCACGCCAGTGACCGGACCCGCACTACCTCGCGTCGCCCTGAGGGCCGATCGGTCTCTGAAGCTGCGCAGCGGAACCACGTCCTGAGACGGATCCCGGTGCCGAAGCTCTGGCTCAATGGGGTCCCCCACAGCATGCGGCGATGCCGTGGAATGCCTTCACCCCTGCGACGTTCCGGCCCTCACTCCGGCTTCGCTACCGCTCTCCCGCAGGCGGGAGAGGGGTCACTGTGGGAGTCCGCCTTACACGTGAGAAGTATTGAGCGCCTGGATTGCCGGGCGCTCGGCAAAGTCATAGGCTGTGCTTGGGCTCAGTCCAGGTAGCCGCGCAGGACGCGGCTACAGCTCGGGTGGCGCAGCTTGCGCAGGGCCTTAGCCTCGATCTGCCGGATGCGCTCCCGGGTGATGCCGAACTCGCGGCCGACCTCCTCGAGCGTGCGGAACTGGCCGTCCTCCAGCCCGAAACGGAGGATGATGATGCGGCGCTCCCGGTCGCTCAGACGGCTCAGCGCCTCCTCGATCTGGCTGCGCAGCAGTTGCTGGGAGGCGAGCTCGAGCGGCGCCGGCATGGACTCGTCCTCGATGAAGTCGCCTAGGAAGGCGTCGCCGTCTTGCCCCACCGGCGTCTCGAGCGATACCGGCAGGCGGGCCGCCTCCAGTACCTGTCGCACCTTCTCTTCGGGCAGGTCGAGGGCGCGGGCCACCTCGAGCTGGGTGGGCTCGCGCTCGAGGATCTGCTGGAGCCGGTGGCTCATCTTCTTGACGCGATTGATCGTCTCGCCGACGTGGACGGGGAGGCGGATCGTGCGGCTCTGGTCGGAGATCGCGCGGGTAATCGCCTGGCGGATCCACCAGGTGGCGTAGGTCGAGAACTTGTACCCGCGCTTATAGTCGAACTTGTCGGTAGCCTTCATCAGGCCGATGTTCCCCTCCTGAATCAAATCCAGGAAGGAGAGCCCGCGTCCTACGTACTTCTTCGCGACGCTGACGACGAGGCGGAGGTTGGCCTGGATGAGGTGTGCGCGTGCCCGCTCGCCGTCCTCCTTATCGGCCAGGAGCTCGAGCCGCTCCTCTTCGCTGGCATAGTCACCGTTGCGCAGGCGCTGCTCGGCGACCTTGCCGCGCTCCATGCGCTTGGCGAGCCAGACCTCCTCCTGGGAGGTGAGCAGGGCGGTCTCGCCGATCTCCTGCAAATAGAGACGGACTGTGTCGCTGACGCTGGAGAGCGAGTCGTCGGGATCGGCCCGGTGAGCGTGGCTCCCCAGCCGGCGACCGAGCAAAGACGGCGGGGCATCCGGTGTGGGGTGCTCGTCGCTCTCCTCCTCGTCGCGGATTTCGATACCCTGCTCTTCCAGGGTTAGGTAGAATTCGTCGAGCGACGCGATGTCATCCTCGGCGTGCGGAAATGCTGCCATAATCTCGTCAGCGTGTAGGTAGCCGCGATCCCGGCCGCGCTGAATCAGGCTCGAGTCCATGGAATCCATCGGAGCTCACCCCACACTTCCAGATACCCTACCCCGCACCCACGCGCGACGCAAAGAAATCGCCCTGCGGCTAGTAGCGCAGGGCGATCAGGACATGCAGAGAGTACCTCTCAGCGAGCGGCTCTACTCGGTTTTTCCAGCAGTTTGGCTTCATGCCCGCCTTGTCACTCCCCGCGAACAGTATAGCCTGATTTTGCTACCATTTCAAGCTCGGGGTACGAAACGGCAGATCGAAGCCGTCTGAGTACCAGAAACGGCATATCTGCGTCCCTCTATAGCGATGGCAGGGTCTCATGCTCACGGTCATCGGCGTCGATCCGGGGACAGCTTTACTGGGCTATGGAGTCATCGAGGAACGTGACCCGCCGCGGCCGCTCGCCTACGGCGTGATCGCGACGCAGCCGGATCGCCCGATGGCCGAACGGCTCTTGCAGCTCTACTGCGAGCTCGGCGCGATCCTCGATCGGTATCGGCCGGCAGCGGTCGCTATCGAGCAACTGTTCTTCGCCCGCAACGTGACGACGGCGCTCGCGGTAGGGCAGGCCCGCGGCGTGGTTCTCCTGGTCTCGGCCCAGCGTGGGATCCCTGTCGTCGAGTATAAGCCGGCCGAAGTGAAGCAGGCAGTGGCCGGCTACGGCCGGGCGACGAAGGTGCAGATGCAGGAGATGGTCCGGCTGCTGCTCGATCTGCCGGCTGTACCCCAGCCGGACGATGCAGCCGATGCGCTGGCCGTGGCGCTGTGCCACCTGCAAATGTCGCGGTTCGAGCGCCGGCTTGAGGAAACTCGCGGCGGTGGCTAGCGGTGGCGAACCGGATCCGAGCGGACGAGCGGTTAGTCCAGCAGGGGCTGGTCGAGTCACGCAGCCAGGCACGCGCGCTGATCATGGCCGGGCGCGTGTGGCTCGGCGACCGGCGTATTGACAAGCCGGGGATGCTGGTCCCGGCAGCGGCGCAGCTGACGGTGACCCGGACGCCTCGCTTCGTCAGTCGCGGTGGGGAGAAGCTCGACTATGCGCTGACGGTCTTCGGCGTGGAGGTGACCGGACTCGTCTGTGCCGACTTCGGTGCCTCGACCGGTGGCTTCACCGACGCGTTGCTCCAGCGGGGCGTCAGCCGGGTCTACGCGATCGACGTGGGCTATGGCCAGCTCGACTACCGGCTCCGCCAGGATCCTCGCGTGGTGGTGATGGAACGGACTAATGTTCGCTACCTGCAGGGGCTACCCGAGCCGATCGATCTGGTCACGATTGATGTATCGTTCATCTCGCTGCGGCTCGTCCTGCCGGCCGCGCGCCGGGTGCTACGACCGGGCGGCATGGTCATCGCCTTGATCAAACCGCAGTTCGAGGCCGGTCGGGGGCGAGTGGGTAAGGGAGGGATCGTGCGCGACCCGGCGGTGCATCGCGAGGTATTGGAAACAGTGCTGGCGAGCGCGATCGAGCTCGGCTTTACGCCGGAGGCATTGACGCGGTCACCGATCACGGGTGCGGAGGGAAATGTTGAATTCTTCGTGCTGCTGCGCCTGGACGCGGGTCCGCCTCCGGTAGACCCCGATCGGTTGATCGCGTCAGTACTAACGGCAGAGCAGGCGGAGGCTGGCCGTGACGGCTGAGCAGGACATCTTTGCCGCGCTGCGAGCTGCCCTCGCGGGGGCTCGCCAGGGCTATATCGATAACCCGGGCCTGTGCCTGGATCCCGAGCGCGAGGTGCGGACCGGGACGCCAGAGATCGTCCTGGCCGAGGGCAAGTCGATGGAGCAGCTCGAAGAGAGCGTCAGGGCGATGCTGTCCCTGGCCGGCCGGGTGATCGTGAGCCGGTTAGAGGAGACGCAGCGATGCCACCTGCAGGCCGCCTTTCCGGACGCCGTGTGGCGACATAACCCAGGAGGCAGAACAGCGGTTATCGCCCCTCCGGAGTACCGGGCCCCATCCACCGGGGGCCGTGTCGGGATCTTGACCGCTGGCGCGTCCGACTTCCCGGCAGCGGACGAGGCGCGCCTGGTGGCGGAGGAGATGGGTTGCGCCGTGCGGCTGTACCAAGATCTTGGCGTCGCCGGGCTCCATCGCCTGGTCGTTCCACTGCGCGAGTTGCTCGAGTGGGAGGCGGACGTGCTCATTGTGGCAGCCGGGATGGACGGGGTGCTGCCCTCGGTCATCTCCGGGCTGGTACCGCTGCCGGTGATCGGCTTGCCGACTCCGGTGGGCTATGGCGTCGGGGGGCACGGCGAGGCCGCGTTGCTGAGTATGCTGCAGACGTGCGCGCCGGGTCTCGTGGTGGTCAACATCGACAATGGAGTAGGAGCCGGGATCGCGGCGGCACGTATCGCCAACGTCGCAGCTCGCGCGCGGCGCGATGCGCAGGCGGCAGTCAGGACTGACTCGCGGGAAGACTGAGTCGCAGGCGCTGGATAAGCCGCTCCGCTAACGTGCGCGGGTCGAGTTGCCTGGCCGCCAGTGCCGCGCGCTCTTCGTCGCGAAGCCTGCCAAGCGCTTCGTCGAGTTGGTCTTCGAGCGCCTCCAGCGCGAGGTACCGCGCTTCCGCCAGCAACCGGCGCTGTGCGCGCTCGGCCAGCCGGCCCGTCGCCTCGAGCTGGCGCCGGTGCTCCACGATCCCGCGCAAGAGTTCCTCGATACCCTCGCCGGTCGTGGCGACGGTCGAGACGATCGGCGCCGGCTCAACGGCCCCGGCAACGAGCCGCTGCATCACCCGCAGGTCGCGGACTACCTGCCCGGCACCAGGCAAGTCGGCCTTGTTCACGACGAAGATGTCCGCGATCTCGAGCGTGCCGGCCTTGAGGGCCTGTACACCGTCGCCCAGGCCAGGTACCAGGACGAGCACGGTGGTATCGGCCAGGCGAGCGATCTCAACGTCGTCTTGCCCGGCACCGACGGTCTCCAGCATGATGAGATCGAACCCGAAGGCGTCGAGCAGCTGGGCCATGGCACAGAGCGCTGGTGCCAGCCCCCCGCAGCGCCCACGGCTCGTGACGCTGCGGACGAACACTCCCTCGTCGGACGTGACGTCGAGCATGCGGATGCGATCGCCCATGACCGCACCACCGGTGATTGGGCTGGTGGGGTCGACGGCGAGCACGGCGACCGTCAGGCCCTGGCGGCGCGCCTCGCGGATCAGCGCTGCGACCAGCGTGCTCTTGCCGGCTCCAGGGGGCCCGGTGATGCCGATCAGATGCGCCCGGCCGGTGAGCGGGTACATATCCCGCTCCGCTTGGATACCGAGCGGCGTGCGGTTCTCGACGTGGGTCAGCAGGCGGGCCAACGCCCGCCGGTCACCGGCCCGGAGGCGCTTGAGCAGGTCGCTCACTCCTCACTCTCCCGGGTGGGCGCGTGCTCGCGGATGAAGGCGATGATCTCCTCCAGTGGAGTCCCCGGGCCGAAGATGGCTGCGATGCCGAGCGCTTTCAGGTGAGGAATGTCCTCCTTCGGGATGATGCCGCCGGCGACGACGAGCACGTCGTCGAGGCCCGAGCGGCGAAGCTGCTCCATGATCTCGGGAAAGAGCTGGTTGTGCGCACCGGAGAGGATGCTCAGCCCGACGACGTCGACGTCCTCATCGGCGGCAGCCCGCGCGATCATCTCCGGCGTCTGGAAGAGCCCGGTATAGATCACCTCCATGCCGGCATCGCGCAGCGCACGGGCCAGCACCTTCGCTCCCCGATCATGCCCATCGAGCCCCGGCTTAGCGATGAGCACACGGATGGGACGGGAGCGCGCGCGTTGGCCGGTCGTGGATGTCGCCTGCTCAACCATCAGCTAGCCCTTCGCACTACCAGGGCCTGATTGCCCAGGTCTCAATAGTGCAACCCTCGACGAAGCTGGTGGGGCTCGGCCTCCCGCGACTTGACCGTCTGCATCACGGTCACCGTGTCGGCCGCGTCTTCCAGTGCTGGCGTGGCAGCGCGACCGGTCACGACGATATCGGTCCAGGGCGCTGCCTTCTCGACCAGCTCGAGGACCGTCTGGTCGGGCACCATGCCCTCGTCGACGAGGGTCAGCAGCCCGTCGAGGATCAGGATGTTCGTCACCCGCTGCGCGATGTGCCGGCGCGCTTCGCGCAGGGCGAACTCGAGCCGCTCCGGTGCGATCCCAGGGCCAGAGATATCCTCGGCTCGGGTGCCCACGTCGATCAAGCCGTACTGGGATAGCGACACGCCGGTCAGGAAAGAGACTGCCGCGACCTCACCACGCTCCCGGCCGGTCTTGAGAAACTGGATGATGTGGATACGCAGGCTGTGGCCGGCACCCCGAAGGGCAATGCCCAGCGCCGCGTCCGACGTGCGCCGCTCGTCCCCGACCAGGAGCATGAGATAGCCACGGCCCTCCGGGCGCTGCTCGTCGTCCACGCGCTCCTCATGCATACCTGGATCCTCCACTCCCTGGGGGATACTACTCCTCGTAGCGATAGAAACCCTCGCCGCTCTTTCTTCCAAGTTTGCCAGCCGCGACCATCTGCCGCAGGAATGGACATGGTCGATACTTCGGATCACCGAAATCATGATGCAGCACTTCCAGGATCTGAAGCACGACGTCGAGGCCGATCAGGTCAGCCAGCTCAAGCGGCCCCATCGGGTGATTTGCCCCGAGGCGCATGACAGTATCGATCTCTTCAGCTGAAGCCACTCCCTCCATCAGGGCGTAGACGGCCTCGTTGATCATCGGCATCAGCACACGGTTCGACACGAAGCCCGGTGAGTCTTTGACCACCACCGGCGTCTTGCCGAGGCGCCGCGCGAACTGCACGGCTGCTTCGATCGTCTCATCGGCGGTTCGCAGCCCGCGCACGACTTCGACGAGCTTCATGACCGGTACCGGATTGAAGAAGTGGAGTCCGAGTACTCGCTCCGGTCGGCCGGTGGCCGCCCCTAGCAGCGTGATCGAGATGGAAGACGTGTTCGAGGCCAGGAGCGCCTGCTGAGCACAGTACTGGTCGAGCCGGTGGAAGATGTCTCGCTTGAGGTCAACGACCTCAGGCACCGCCTCGATGACGAGGTCGGCATCGCTGACTGCCTCCAGACCGGTGTCTACCGCGATGAGGCTGAGCGCGACGCTCGCCTGCTCGGCATCGAGCCGGCCACGTTGGACGGCACGTTCGAGTTGCTGGCGGATGTGCTCCAGCGCCGAACGGACGATGTCGGGTTCGCGGTCGATCAGCGTGACCACGAGACCGGCCTGAGCCACCACTTGGGCAATGCCCCGTCCCATGGTACCGGCGCCGACCACCGCGACTCGCTGGATTTGGTTCACGGCTGCTACCCTCTTTCCTGGCAACCGTCTGCCACATATCCCAACTGCCTGAGCCTCTAGCCCCGACTATCACTGCTCCTCCACCGGCTTGGCCTCTGAGCTACTAGCGGGACTATGCGCCGGCCGATCGGAGCGATTGAACCGGTTCATCGCCTGCACGATCCCTTCGCGGCTCCAGGTTAGCGCCGCATCGACCGCCCGCTCGATGATACCCGCGAGCGCTGCCTCCTCCTCCGGGGTGAAGCGGCTCAGCACATAGACGGTGACGTCCCGACCATCACGTGGGCGACCGATGCCAACCCGGAGCCGCGCGAAACGGTCGCTGCCGAGCGCGGCGATGATGGATTCAACACCGTGATGCCCACCACTGCTGCCGCCCAGCCGGAGCCGGATAGTTCCGAACGGCAGGTCGACGTCGTCGTAGACGACGAGCAGCCGCTCGAGCGGTACCCGGTACCAGTCCAGCGCCTGCCGAACGGCTCGCCCGCTCAGGTTCATGTAGGTCATGGGCCTGACGAGGATGAGACGAGCGTTGTTCTCTTCGGTGACTGCGATCTCGGCGTCGAAGCGCTCGCGCCACTGCTGGACGCCGAGCCGGCGCGCCAGGGCGTCGATGACCAGGAAGCCGGCATTGTGGCGCGTGCGGGCGTAGCGCGGGCCAGGGTTGCCGAGCCCGACGATGAGCGCAATCGCCTGGCTCATCACACGAGCACCTCCTGGTAGAGCGCGAGCGTCTGGCGGGCTGTCTCCTCCCAGCGGAACCGCCAGGCACGGCTGCGACCACGCTCCGCCAACATTCGCCGCCTCAGATTGTCACTCATGAGCTGCATGATCTCCTCGGCCCAGTCGTCCGGGCAGTCAGAGCTAATGAGATGCCCAGCCTCCCCCAGGATTTCAGGGAGGGCGCCACGCTCCGCCGCCAGCACTGGCAGGCCGCAGGTCATCGCCTCGGCGGCCGGCAGGCAGAAGCCCTCATCCAGCGAGGGTACCACCAAGAGGGTCGCGGCGGCGTAGAGCGCGCGCAGCACTCGATCGTCGGCGTTCGTGAACCACAGAACCTGGCGTGTCGCGACTGCCGCCTGGAGCCGGGAGGTCACCTCGTGGTGTCGCCATCCCTGCTGGCCGACAACGACCAGCATGGGGGCGCTGTCTGCGTACCACTTCCAGAGTCGGTCCATGGTCTCTAGCAAGAGGTCATACCGTTTGCGGGGCTCGACCGTGCCCACAGCAAGCAGGAATCCTCGGGCCCGCAGCCGTGCGGACAGCTCCTGGCCAGTGGCCTCCGCGATCGTTTGCCAGGGGTCATCCGCTGGCGAGGCGAAGAAGCAGTTGTCCACGCCGTTGTGCACGACGCGAATACGCTCGGCCAGGGCAGGGAACAAACGTTGCAGTCGCTCGGCGGTCCATCGCGACACAGCGATGATGCAGTCGGCTTCCGGTAGGGCCTCGCGGAGCTGGCCGTAGTACCGCTCAGCCTCGGCCGACAGGAGGTGCGGGTAGTCGAGGAAGGCCAGATCGTGGACCGTGACGATGGAGCGCACATGCCTGGGTAAGCGCGGTGGGATGAAGTCGGGGCTGTGGACGACGGCCGGCCGGCGCAGCGCCAGCTCCAGCCCGAGCGTTCGGCGCTCCCAGCGGTGATGCGGCGGAGTGAGCACTCGGACCACCGGGAGCGGCGATCCGAATGGCCGGTTCTGGACCAGACGGATATCGAGACCTGGCTCCAGGCGAGCGAGCGCCGAGGCCAGTCCTTGCACGTAGCGCTGGATGCCGCCACGGCGGTAGGCCAGCAGCCGGCCATCGATCAGGATGCGTGGTCGAGACACGTCGATTGACCCCTGCTCGCGTCGTCTCGGTCTCGTGTCGACCGACTGGTATACTACCGTTTGCGGAGGGCACCTGCGCTGGGCAGCCGAGCCCCGGCGAGATCGAGGAGCAGAGCATGAACTTCTTCGGCATGGGCCCGATGGAAATAGCGGTCATCCTGGTGATTGCCCTGATCATCTTCGGGCCGGGCAAGCTGCCTGAGATCGGGGCGGCGATCGGGCGAAGCATCCGTGACTTCCGTGCCGCAACGCGCGAGCTCACCAGTGAGTTCGAAGAGACGATTCGGGAAGTCGAGACGACAGCGACCGAGGTGAAGGGCACCGCACGCGAGGTCGGCGAGACGACCCGGACCGCGCTGGTCGAGGCGCAGAGTGTTACCCGCTCGGCATTGGCTGAGCCGAAGGCCGACCAGGCTCCAGCGCCAGCGACGGCTCCCGCGAATCCGGGAGTGCCGACAGTCGCCGTCGATTACACGCCTGAGGATTCGGTTCGGCCGGAGGCGAGCAATGGCCAGCGCCCAATCGTCAAGGCGCCGACCAAGGATGATCCGCTAGCCGACCTGGCAGCCTTCGGGACCCTGCTGGACGAGACGGCTCCGTCCCGGAAGCCGGGTACGGGCAGTAACTAACCTGCGGTGAACGAGTTCAGCCGCGGCGCTCGGCCACCCAGACCAGGGCATGGCCACGCCGGCTCGGTTCGAGCCGCCACTCGCCGGGTAGAGTACCACCGGTGAGTCCTATTCCCGCATACCGCCCTGGCCGATGTGCTGACCCATAAAAGAGTCGCAGGGCGAATCGCAGCGGGAGTTGCCACCAGGCCCACTGCTCGATCGTGCCGCTGACCACCACGACAAGCCGACCGCCGGGCGTGAGCACGCGCGCGATCTCTGCCTGCACCTGGCGATCGAGGATATACTCGGCCGGGAAGGTGCTCACGACGGTAGTGAAGGTGCCCGTTCGAAAGGGAAGCGCCCGCGCCTCACCGCGCACGAGGCGTGCGCGGCTTCCTTCTGCGCGGCGGCGGGCGCGGTGCAGCATAGCGGTCGAGCGGTCGAGCCCGACTACCAGCGAAGCTCGGCTGGCCAGATCTGGAAGCAGTTGGCCAGTTCCACAGCCAAGATCCAAAATGTGATCTCCATGGAGGAGTGGCAAGACGCTTCGCTGCCACTCGCGCCACTCCCCGGCGAAGAGTAGGATCGTGAGGGGGTCATAGATCCAGGCCCCACCGGTATAGAGCCAGTTAAAGAGTTGCCGCTGGAGCTGGCGGGGGATCATTCGCAGCACTCCGAGGAGGATTGGTCATCGGGGTTCGATTCGGATGCGAGGCGTGACGCCGGTGCGAGGATGACGAGCGAAGGAGCGGTGGAGCATTTCACGATCCTTGCACGCGATGCCCAAACCCGGGCGCGCGCTGGCGTGCTGCGGACCAGGCGCGGGGACGTCCATACGCCCGCCTTCATGCCGGTCGGCACGCAGGCCTCAGTAAAGTCGCTGACACCTGACGAGATTCGCGCCACCGGCTCTGAGATCATCCTCGCGAACACCTATCACCTGATGCTACGACCAGGCCTCGAGATTATCCAGGCAGCCGGCGGCCTGCATGCCTTCATGGGCTGGCCCCATCCGATCCTCACCGATTCAGGCGGGTTTCAGGTCTACAGCCTGGCCAGTCTCCGGGAGGTCACGGAGCGCGGCGTCCGTTTCCGCTCGCACATCGACGGGAGTCTTCACGAGCTGACGCCGGAGTCGGTGATCGCGCTCCAGCTCGGCTTCGGCTCCGACATTATCATGCCCCTCGATGATGTGGTGGGGTACGACAGCGACCTCGAGTGCCAACGCGAGGCGGCGGATCGAACCCACCGCTGGCTGCTGCGAGCGCTCGATTACTTCCGTGCGGTGGTCGACGCTGATGATCCCGCTCGTCCATGGTTGTTCGGGATCGTCCAGGGGGGCTTCGATCTTGACCTGCGGCGCCGAAGTTGCGACTTCGTCGCCGGGCTGCCACTCGACGGTTGCGCGATTGGTGGGCTCAGCGTTGGTGAGCCCAAGCCGGTGATGCTGGCCTTCCTCGAAGAGGTGGCTCGGCTGCTACCGGAGGATAAGCCTCGATACCTCATGGGTGTGGGGTCGCCGGAAGATCTGTGGGTGGCTGTGGCGGCCGGCATCGACCTTTTCGACTGTGTCCATCCGACCAGAGTGGCGCGCCACGGCGCGCTCTACACCCCCGAGGGCAGAGTGGACATAACGAGCAGCCGGTACCGCGCTCACTTCGGCCCGGTGGATGAGAGGTGTGACTGTCTGGCCTGCACGCAGTTCACCGCCGCCTACCTCAATCACCTGTTCCGGGCGCGCGAGTTGCTCGCCTACCGGTTGGCGACGATCCACAACTTGCGCTTCATCCAGCGAGAGATGGAGCGGATCCGCCGGGCAATCAAGGAGGGGCGTTTCGTCATCGAGCTCGAAGAGTTCCTCGCCCGCTACCGCCCTGCTGATCAGGAGGCCGCCGCCGTGCAGCGTCGCCGGAGAGCCGAAGCCAAGAGACTGGAGGAGGTGAGGGACGTTGACGAATGAGCAGCGAGCCGCGCTGCATTGCGTTGTCTACGGGCGCGTGCAGGGCGTTGGCTTCCGCTTCTTCGTCGTCGACGAGGCCGAGCGCCTCGGGTTAACCGGGTGGGTGCGCAATAGACCGGACGGGCGCTCAGTCGAGCTGATCGCCGAAGGTCCGCGCCCTCGCCTGGAGGAACTACGCCGGGCTGTGTCCAAGGGGCCACCGGGCGCGTGGGTCGAGCGCGTAGAGTGCTCCTGGCTCGAGCCCACTGGTGAGTTTGTGGACTTTTCGATCCGCCGGTAGCTCAACGATAGAGCGGCGCTTCGCGGGTATACTGAGCCCGGCTGCCGCAGCGGAGCGCGGCCTGGAGGGATACGGGGGACATGGCGGTCATTTCCATCATCGGTATGGGGTACGTAGGCCTGGTCTACGGTGCCGCCTTTGCCGACCTCGGCAACCAGGTCTACGGCGTGGACATCGACGCAGCCAAGGTCGAGAAGCTCAAGCGAGGCGTGGTGCCGATCTACGAGCCGGGGCTCGACGAGCTGATCCGGCGCAACCGCGAGGCTGGTCGCCTACGGTTCACTACCGACTACGCCGAGGCAGTGCCGGAGTCGGAGTTTGTCTTCATCTGCGTGGGTACTCCTTCGACCTTCGACGGGGACGCTGACATGCGGGCGGTGCGCTCAGCCGCCGAGCTGATCGGTCGCAACCTCCGAGGCTACACGATCGTCGTCAACAAGAGCACGATGCCGATCGGGTCGGGCGACCTGGTCACGCAGCTTATCGAGCAGGTCAAGCCGGCTGAGGCGAGGTTCGCGGTGGTCAGCAACCCGGAGTTCCTACGCGAAGGCTCGGCAGTCTACGACGTCTTCCATCCGAGCCGGATCGTGCTTGGGGCCGACGACCGTGAGGCGGCGGAGAAGGTGGCCGAGCTCTACCGTGTGCTCAATGCTCCCATACTGATCACCGACCGGCGCAGTGCCGAGATGATCAAGTACGCCTCGAACGCGATCCTGGCCACGCGCATCAGCTTCATCAATGAGATTGCGCAGATTTGCGAGCAACTGGGAGCGGACATCAAAGTGGTGGCACAGGGCATGGGCTACGACCCGCGGATTGGACCGCACTTCCTCGAGGCCGGGATCGGCTTCGGTGGGAGCTGTTTCCCCAAGGATGTGCGAGCGCTGGCATATATGGCTGAGGAGGCTGGCTGTCACCCGCAGTTGCTCCATACCGTGCTGGAGATCAACCAGGATCAGCGCCGTCGCTTCGTCCGCAAGCTCCAGGATCTGCTCGGCGATCTCCATGGCCGACCGGTTGCCCTCTGGGGGCTCTCGTTCAAGCAAGATACCGACGATATTCGCGAGTCGCCGGCAATCGATGTGCTGCGCATGCTGGTACAGCGTGGGGCGGAGGTGACAGCGTACGATCCAGTGGCGATGCCGCATGCGGCGGCGCTGGTTCCCGAGGCACGCTATGCGCCCGATCCGTATTCGGCCGTGGAGGGTGCAGACGCGCTCCTGATCGCCACGCCGTGGAACGAGTTCAAGCAGGCTGACCTGGCTCGCGTCAAGGAACTGATGCGTACCCCGATTTTGCTCGACGGGCGCAACATCTACGAGCCGGCCGACGTCCGGGCCCTGGGCTTCGTGTACGCGGGAGTCGGCCGTGGCGTATGAGCCGATCTGGGATCCGGAGGCGGCCGGCCCAGTCGAAGTTGGGATCGATATCATCGAGATCGAGCGGATTGCCCGCGCGCTCGACCGTTTCGGTGACCGTTTCCTGCGGCGGGTGTACACCGAGCAGGAGCGGGCGCGGTACGCCGGGCGCGTCGCCGAGCTGGCGGCGCGGTTCGCGGCCAAGGAAGCGACGATGAAGGCGCTGGGCACGGGCGTGCGCGGGATCAAATGGCGTGAGATCGAGGTGCTTTCGAACCGCCGTGGAAAGCCAATCCTTGTCCTTCACGGCGGAGCCCGGGAGCGTGCTGAGTCGCTCGGCTTTCGCCATCTGGCCGTCTCGCTCACACATTCCCGTACTCAGGCGATGGCGGTGGTGGTCGCGTTCCAAGAACGTTCCTAAAGGAGTCGGCATCGATGCTGAAGCTGTGCCGCGTCGACGAGGTACGGCGGGCCGAGGAAGCGGCGGTGGCGACCGGGCGATCGGTCGAAGACTTGATGGCGGCTGCCGGGCTCGGCGTCGCTCTGCAGATTATGAAGCGGGCGGCGAGCCCCGGGACGGCCCTGTTCCTGGTGGGGCCAGGGAATAACGGCGGCGATGGTCTGGTGGCGGCAACACATCTCGTCGCGCGGGGCTGGCGCTGCCTCGTTTGGGCGTGGCGACGTGGTGAGCCCGGTGAGGTGCCGGCAGAGCGAGCACTGCTGAACCAACTGATTTGGATCGATCCGGCGGCTGTGAACTCAGCGATCGCGACGGCTGACGTGATCGTGGATGCGGTCTTCGGGATCGGCGGGAAGCCAGCGCTGCCGGATGAGGTGGGCCAGGTTTTCGATGCGGCGTGGGATGCGCGGGTCCGGCGTCGCACGCCGCTGGTGGCGGTGGACACGCCTTCAGGGATCGACTGTGATACTGGTGAGGCTGATCCGCGCGCGTTCCGTGCCGATCTCACGGTGATGCTCGGGCTGCCGAAGATCGGGCTGTACCGGCCGCCGGCACTGCGCCACACTGGCGTTATTGAGCTGGTCGACATCGGCTTGCCTGCGCCGCCGGTCGAGCCCGGAGCGGTGGCGCTGGTCATGCCGGAGGATGTCCGGGAGTGGTTGCCACGGCGGCCGGCGGACACCCACAAGCGTGCCGTAGGAACCCTACTGATCATCGGAGGGGCGCCGACGTTCTACGGGGCGCCGCGACTGGCTGCCGGTGCGGCGCTCCGGGCAGGTGCTGGACTCGTGACGCTAGCGGTGATCCGCTCGTTGATCTCCCCGATAGCCTCCTCGCTGCCAGAGGTGACCTTTCTGCCGCTTCCCGAGGGCGAACTCGGGGCTGGGGTCCGCATGGCGGAGCTCGTGCGCGAAGCGCTGCCCCGCTACGACGCCGTGCTGATCGGTCCTGGTCTGGGTCAGGAGCCACCGGTGCCAGAGTTCCTCGCCAGGCTCTTCGGTCTGCGCGGGGTGCCGAGGCCGATCGGGTTCGGCCAGCCGGCCGCGGCAGGTCTACCGCAGCGGTTCAGGGGTAGGGCAGTGATCGATGCGGACGGATTGAACTGGCTGGCGACACAGCCCGAATGGTGGGTACAGATCCGGGAGGCTGATCTCATCCTCACGCCTCACCCTGGAGAGCTTGCTCGACTCCTTCAGGTCGAGACCGACGCGGTCACGGCCGACCCATGGGGACGAGCTGCTGAGGCAGCCCAGCGATTCAACCAGCATGTTGTCTTGAAGTATGGGCATGCAACGGTTGGCTGCCCAGACGGGACGCTGCTCGTCTCCCCGCAGGTTCATCCGGCCCTCGCCACAGCTGGCACCGGAGATGTGCTGGCCGGACTGATCGCAGCGCTGGCAGCGCAGGGACTGGGCTCGCGGGAGGCTGCAGCGGCGGGGCTAGTGGTGGGTAGCCAGGCGATGCTGCGAGCCGTGGCTCGTACGGGGACGCTGGGGCTGATCGCCGGTGACATCATCGAGGAAATTGCGCCGGCGTTAGCCGCTCTCTACGATCCGAGCTGGCAGGGGCAGTAGGGGCGGGGCCTGTGCGGGAGTGCATCGCTCCTGGCGGACTCTCCACGGACTCCGTAAACGACATATCCCCGGAAATCCGATAGCACACGCCCTCGAAACCCGTCGTCAAGCTGATTCTTGCTGCCGACGTAGCTGCTCAACGTCCTCACGGACGACGAACGTGCGGCCCGACATCTCGTCACGGACGTATTCGAGCTTGCGCTCATCCATCCAGCGGTAGATTGTTGGCCGGGTGACACCGAGCTGCTGGGCTGCACTGCCGATGCTGAGCAGCTCGCTCGGCTCGTAGGCCCGGAACTTGGCCAGTGAGAGGAGGCGGCCCAGGTCGGTCTCCCAAAAGCTGCGGGGCACAGTGTAGTCTTCAGCGCCTGGAGCCCAGAAGAGCATCTGGAGCACGAGCTCGATCGCCTCGAGTGTCCGCTCGCGGTTCTCAGAGATCTTCCCTTGCGCCACGGCTGCCAGCCGCTGCAGGACCTGGCCCAATGGTCCCTGGCGAAGCTGCTCAAGGGAGAGTTGTTGTACTGCCGCCGGGTAGAGCCGGCTCATGAGCCGGTGGTGCTGCGTATACAGCAGTTTGAGCGCCTCATCGATGACCTTCTGGTAGTCAAGCGCCTCAGGCTCCACTGTGCCCCCTCTCACCCGCGAACGGACAGGACTTGTACGTACCCATTTTACGGACACCATCGAGACAGGTCAATAGCGCTCCCCTTATCCCCTAGCCACATGCGGCGACCCAATGACTTGCGCTTCGGCCGCACGTCGGCTATACCCAAGGGGCTATGAGCGTTCTGTGGCGCATTCTCAGCTATCTGAAGCCGTACCGCTGGACTCTCATCTCCGGGTATGTCGCGCTCCTGCTCAGCGTGGCAGCCCAGCTCGCCATACCTCGACTCGTGGAGCTCGCGATCGATCACGGTATCGCTGGGCGTCGACTCCAGGTCATCCTCGCGGCAGCGGTGGCCCTCGTGCTAGCCGGGATCGCGCAGGGACTTCTGACGTTCGCTCGCAGCTACTCCTTCCAAGCACTCGCGGAGAACATCGCCTACCGGTTGAGGCATGAACTGTACCAGCACCTCGAGCGGCTGAGCTTCTCCTTCTTCGACCAGGCATATACCGGCCAGCTCATGGCACGTGCCACTGAGGACGTCAATGCGATTCGCCGCTTCTTCTGGGTCGTGCCACGGACCCTCGTGCAGAGCCTGGGGACTCTGGTCGCTGTGTCCGTGATGCTTTTCCTGATGAACTGGCGGCTGGCCGCTATCTCGCTCAGTGTGCTGCCCCTGCTCGCGCTGGCCACGGTGCATTTCAGTCGGAAGGCACGGCACCTCTTCCTCGAAGTCCAGCAGCAGTTCGGCGTTATGACCACTGTGCTGCAGGAGAACCTGGCCGGTGCCAGAGTAGTGCGTGCCTTCGCGCGGGAGGACGCCGAGCACGCGCGATTCGACGCCGAACTCCAGGACTTGCAAGACCGCTCGCTGAAGGCGGCCTGGTGGTCGGCCCTTTACACCGCTATCGTGACGACGCTCGGAGCAGCCGGCATCGTGGTCGTCGTCTGGTACGGCGGCCGAGAGGTGCTGGCTGGGAACCTCTCCATCGGCCAGCTGACTGCCTTCTACTTCCTTCTCATTCTCACCGCGCAGCCCATCCGCATGCTCGGCTGGATGGTCAGTAGCACGGCACGAGCCATCGCTTCCGGCCAGCGGGTCTTTGAGGTCCTGGACCAGCAGCCCGAGATCTCGTCTCCCCTCAACGCGATCGATGCGTCAAGGATTCGCGGTGCTGTGGAGTTCCGCTCAGTCAGCTTCAGCTATCCGGAATCGGGCGTCGCAAGCCTGTACGACATCTCATTCGTGGTCGAGCCTGGCCAGCGGATCGCGCTGTTCGGACCGACTGGATCCGGCAAGAGCACGCTCGTTGCCCTGATCCCGCGCTTCTACGACGTGACTGAGGGGACGGTGCTCATCGATGGCATCGATGTGCGTGCCTACGACCTGCGCTCGTTGCGGCAACGCATCGGGCTGGTGCTGCAGGACACGCTCCTCTTCTCCGTCAGCGTTCGGGAGAATATCGCCTTCGGGCGGCCAGACGCGAGCGAGGAGGAAATCATCGAGGCTGCCAAGGCTGCGCAGGCACACGACTTCATCATAGAACTACCCTACGGCTACGACACCGTCGTCGGCGAGCGAGGCATATCCCTGTCGGGGGGCCAGAAGCAGCGCATCGCCATTGCCCGCGCGCTGCTGATGGATCCTCGCGTCCTGATCCTCGACGAGGCAACGTCCAGCGTCGACGCTGAGACCGATCGAGCGATCCAGCAGGCATTGCAGCGGCTCATGGACGGCCGAACGTCGTTCATCATCGCGCACCGGGTCCTGACACTCCAGAATGCTGATCTAATCCTGGTGCTAGAGAATGGTCGAATCGTCGAGCGGGGAACGCACGAGGAGCTGCTTGCGCTCGGCGGGCTCTACGCCCGACAGTATGCCCGGCAAGCCCAGGAGCACGCGCCGATGCGCAGCGCCGCAGATTAGGGAGCGATGGTGCTGCATCACGGAGACCTCATCGGAGCAGCTGAGCAGGGATTCGACCGGCGAGTTTTCAGGAGACTCGTCCGCCGAGCGCTGCCCTATCGGCTGACACTGGGACTTGCTGCGACGATGATGCTGCTCAGCGCTGTGGCGGAGCTATCGCTGCCCTATCTCTTCGGCTTGGGTATTGACCTCGTCAACCCAAGCAGCAGCCGGACCCTCTTGGGTACCAGTGGCCACCAGGCGCTCGATCTGCTAGCGATGGCACTACTCGCTATGATCGTGCTGAGATTCGGTGCCACTGCAGGACAGCTCTACCTTGCCCAGGTGGTCGGACAACGGCTGGTCTTCGAGCTGCGCTCGCGCCTCTTCGCTCACCTGCAGCGGATCGGCTTGCGCTACCTGGACCGCCGCGGGATCGGCCCGGTAATGTCCCGTATCCAGAACGACGTCAGCGTGATCAACGAGCTGTTCAGCGATGGCCTGGTCGGCGTGTTGAGCGATCTGCTCACCCTGCTCGGCATCGTCACCGTCATGCTGCTGACCAACTGGAAGCTGGCACTCGTCAGCTTCGTGGCTATGCCGGTGATGATCGCGGGCATGCTGTGGTGGAGGCAGCACGCGGTGGGGGCCTACCGTGCCACCCGGATCGCGGTGGCTCGATTGAACGGTCACCTCGCTGAGAGCATCAACGGGATCCGGGTGATCCAGGCCTTCGCCCAGGAAGAACGGCAGCTCAAGCGATTCCAGGAGATCAACCAGGCGTATCTCCACGCAAGCCTGCGAGCAGCCCGCCTCTCGGCACTTCTCTTTCCCTCTGTGCAGATCGTGGAAGCAGCGACGACGGCGCTGCTGATCGGCGTCGGCGGCTGGCTGCTGCTCGGAACACAGGCGTTCACGGTTGGCGAACTCATCACGTTTGCCGCGTATGTGTCGCGGTTCTACGAGCCGATCCGGACATTGAGCATGCGCTACGATACGCTTCAGGCCGCTACTACCGCTGCAGAGCGTATCTTCGAGCTCGAGGACGTGCCTCCGGAGGTG
>BEIC01000010.1 GCA_002898875.1 bacterium HR26 | reverse complement strand
GGGAAAGGACAGCCGCCACGGTTCTGCCGACGTCCTTGGGGCCGCTCAGAAACCACTGGACGAAACGCCGCGCGATGTCCCCGGGTTCCACTCGACCGAACTCCGCGATGCTCCTGGCGATGCAGAGCGCCATCGCGGTGTCGTCCGTCCCCTCGCCGGGCTCAAGGTCGAGCCAGCCCCCGCCGACCATCTCGGTATGCAGGCCGAAGCGGGCGCGGATCTCTTCCCGACGGAGGTTTTCCACCGTCGCGCCGAGCGCGTCGCCGATGGCCAGGCCGACGAGGCACCCGCGGAAACGGTCGGGCCAGGCGCTCACCTCGTCCACAGGCCACCTCACCTTCCACGGTCGTGTACACTCCGGCGAAGCTCGAACCAGCCGGCTGGCACTCCGGCCAGCAACCACAGCAGCATCTTGGTCATCCGCTCCCAGTATCCGTCATCGACCGGCACGAGCTGATCGACCGTCAGCGTCGCCTCGTGGGGCGCGTCCGGGCCTCCCTCTACCCGCACCGGCAACTCCCACACCGGAGCCATCTTGCACTCTCCGGCGACCAGCGCGCGCAGGTCGGGCAACTCCACGATGAGCAGCGCCTCGACCTCGGCTGCATCTGGGGCGAGCCCGTCGGGGGCAGCCGTCAGCGGCAGCGCATAGATGTCCTGCACCTCGCGGTCGATCCAGCCAGGGCCGGCGCGCTCCATCCACCGCCGGCCGACCGGGACGAGCGTTTCGGCTCGCACTGCGAGGCCCAGCTCCTCGCGCAGCTCGCGGAGTACCGCCGACCGGGCCGGCTCTCCCCGCCCGAGGCGAGAACCCGGCTGCTCGCCGGCGCGGTAGTGGCCGCCGACGCTGACATCGACCATCCCGGCCATGGTGTCCTTCCAGCGGCTGCGCCGTTGCAGCAACACAAACGGGCTGCCGCCCCTGTCCCGCCAGGCGATCCAGACATGGAAAGCGCCGTGCCAATCGCCGTCACGATGGACGGCATGCCGGGGCTTGACGGTGCCAGTTGGCTGCCCGTCCAGGCCGAGGAGCTCAAACGGCTCGTCCGGCGGGTCGACCCGGTTCGCGTAAGGCGTGCTCATGCGCACAGTCTACCGCACGCTGGCTGCCTGCACGTGTGCTAGGCTAAGTCGCTTCGCGACGAGGGACGCGGAGGAGCGTACCCCGGCGGAGGTCGTGAAGCGAGGCAGAGGTGACGTCCGGCAGTGGGGAGAGACATGGGGATGGAGCTGAAAGAGACGATCACGATCGAGGAGTTCCAGCGGGTCGACATGCGCGTCGGCCGGATCGTGGCCGTCGAGGAGTTCCCAGAAGCGCGCAAGCCCTCCTATAAGCTCACCATCGACTTCGGCCCGCTCGGCACTCGCCGCTCGTCGGCAGCGATCCGGCCGTGGTACCGGCCGGACGAGCTGCTCGGGCGGCTCGTGATCGCCGTCATGAACCTGCCGGTACGCCGCGTCGCCGGTTTTCCCTCGGAGGTGCTCGTGCTCGGCGCAATCCAGGCCGACGGTCGCGTCATCCTGCTACAGCCCGACGCCGACGCCGAGCTGGGCAGCTTCATCGCCTGAGCCGACTCACGTCCGCAGCGTCACCACCGCCAAGAGCACGAGGCCGAGGATCAGCCGGTAGGCAACGAAGACCATCGTCGAGTACCGCTGCAAGAACCGGAGCAGGAAGGCGATAGCGAGATAACCCACCACGGCGGCGCTGATTGTGCCCGCCGCGAAGATGACTCGCTCTCCGGCCGGCAATCCCACCTGGAGGAGCTTTACGCCTTCGAGCAGCCCGGCGCCGACGATCGCCGGTACGCCGAGCAGGAAGGAGAAGCGGGCCGCCGCCTCCCGGCGCAGGCCGAGGAAGAGCCCGGCGGTGATCGTGCTGCCCGAGCGCGAGACGCCGGGCAGGAGGGCCAGGGCTTGGGCCAGGCCGACGACGATGCCGTCCCAGGCGTTGATCTCGCTCAGCCCTCGCCGGTGGCGTGCCAGCCACTCGGCCAGCGCCAGCAGCAGGCCCAAGCCGATCAGCAGCAGCGCGCTCACCATGATCGCCTGGTCGCCCCCACCGCCGGAATGGAAGTAGGCATCCAACGCGTCCGAGCCCAGAAACCCGGCCACAGCCGCCGGGATCGAGCCGATCGCGATGATCAGGGCCAGCCGGGCATCCGGATCGGCCGTCCAGCGACGGGTCCGCAGACCACGGAGCAGGCCGGCCGCCATCGCCAGCAGATCGCGCCAGAAGTAGGTGACCACGGCAAGCAGCGTTCCCAGATGGAGCGCCACGTTGAAGGCCAGGCCCGGCTCAGACCAGCCGAAGAGCCAGGGGACGATCAGGAGGTGCGCCGAGCTGCTGATCGGCAGGAACTCGGTCAGCCCCTGGACGACGCCGAGGAAGATTGCCTCGAGCACGCCCACCTAGCTTGCTGCCTCCTCGACCGAGGTACGCCGTAGCTCCCGCCAGGACAGGCTCTCGCGCCACCAGAAGAGCAGGCCCCACAACGTCACCGGCAGGTAGAGCACAGCGTGGAGTACGAGTGCGTACGAGAGCGCCAGCTCGCGACTGATCCCGACTACCCCGAACAGCACCAGCAGCACCCCGGCTTCGAACGGCCCGACGTAGCCGGGCGAGGACGGGATCAACGTGGCCAGGTTCGCCACCGCCGTCGTCAGCAGGATGATGAGCAGGCCGAGCTGGAGATCGAAGGCCTGTGCCACCACCGCGTAGGTGAGCGCCTCGAACAGCCAGGCGGCCAGGGAGGTCGCGGCTACGACGAAGAGCTCGCGGCGCCGCTGGAGAATGCTCAAGCCGAGGACGATCGAATGGACCATCCGCTCGGCGCGCTCGCGGATCTGGGCCGGCAGACGCGGCAAGGTCCGGGCGAGCAGCGGCTCCCGCACGCGCCGGTTGCTCACGATCACTAGCCCGACCAGCAGCGGGACGAAGAGCAACCCGGCCAAGACGGCCAGGTGGCGGAGCGGCGAGGTCAGCGCGACCGAGAGCGACGCGACCAGCATGAACGCCAGCATCGTCAGGCCGTCGAATAGGCGCTCTACCGCGATCGTCGTCAGCGCCGCCGTCTTCCGCACGCCGGCACGCGTCGACAGCGCGTAGGCGCGCACGAACTCGCCGGCCCGCAGCGGCAAGACGTTGTTCGCCATGTAGCCGATGACCACGACCGGGAACAGGTCGAACCAGTGGACTCGGCGGACGCTCTGGAGGAGGAGCGACCAGCGGACCGATCGAATCCAGACGCCGCTGAAGTAGAGCGCCAGCGCCGGGATGACGTACCAGTACTCCGCACGCTTCAGCGCGCTCCAAACGGCCTCGAAGTCCTGCCCGCGCAGGGCGAGGAAGAGGAAGACCAGGCTAATTGCGATTCCGACAATCGTGCGCCGCACTCGTACCCAACCGCGCGCTTCTGTCTCACACGCGTGGGGAGCGAGCAAGATGGATCAATTCCCGTCTCCTGTACCACTGTCCTGGCCCCACGCGCCAGCACAACGCCGCTGAGTATAGCTTCGGCCGCTGCCGGCGACCACATGAGGAGCGATCGAGTCGGCCCCACCGGGCCCACCGTGTTGCGACGGCCAGCCGCCGGAACCGGCCGGTAAGACGATCACCGGCGCCCTCGTCGCCATGCCGGCCATCGGCCCGGTCCCTTCAGCGCCCAGCGCAGCCGGCACGCTCGTAGAGGACGAGGCTGCCGCGCTGCTCGACCCCTCGGGCGCCGGGGTAGCCGAACTCGGCCGGATCGACGTCGTGCGGCAGCACGGCGTAGCAGACAGTTTGAGGAGCCGCCGGCAACCGCCAGTAGTCGAGCTGCCCTCGCCCGTAGACACGATGCCCCGTCCGCTGCAAGATCGCGGCGAGCATGCCGAAGGTCGCCGGATCGCGCTCGAGCGCGGGCAGATCGACCGGCGCGCCGTCTGGCACCGCGGCGGCCAGTTCCCAGAGCCACGGGTTCGGCTCCAGCGTGAAGACGTAGTTGGGCCCGCCGACGACCTGCTTGAGCTGCGGATGCGCGGCGATCCTTTGGAGCACCGGATCCTCGGCCGGCGGGCGGCTCGGATCCGCGTGGTAGGCCACGGTGCGCACCCCGATCCCCTGCAGCAGCGCAATCGTCTCCTGCGACGGGAAGTCGCGCATCCGATCGCGGAAGGCGTAGTAGGCTGGCGGCGTGATGCCGCTGTAGCCGTTGACCAGCGGGTTCCAGTGGAAAGTCGACCAGTAGTTCGGCCAGGCCGAGGCGACGACCCCCTCGCCCATCGGCAGCTCGATCGCCGGGGCCGGGTTTGCCTGCATCCAGGCATAGTCTGGTCGCTGCAGCTCGGCGTGGGTGACCGGCAGCGGGTCGCTGACGGCGACGACGTGCATCCCTTCCGCAAGCAGCGCGGCCGCGAGGGCGATGCCGCCCAGCGCGGCAACCGGCCGATGCGCGGCGAGTCGCTCGACCAGCCTGGCGACTCCGAGCCCGGCCAGCGCCGCCAGCCCCACCAGCGCCAGGAGCCCGAACCGGGCCGGAACCCGGATCGCCTTGAAGCCGGGCACGTACTCGTAGAGCACGCGGTAGGGCAACGGCAGCTCGCGACCGAGCGCGTGAGCCGAGATGCCGAAGCTGAAGGCGACCGAGACTCCTACCAAGGCCAGCAGTGCCCAGCGCGCCCAGCCGCCGCGACGCTCGGTCAGCCCGATGAGCGCCAGAGCACCGACCAGCAGGCCAGGGAACAGGTCCTGCTCGAGGTGCCGGTGGAACCGGCTCCCCAGTAGGTCTCCGTACAGGCGGTGGGACGGGCTGACGGCCAGGTAGTCGCCTGGCCGCGCGCTCCACTGGGCGACCTCCGCCGGAGTACGCTCAGCCCCCAGCTCCTGGTGCACCTGCCAGTACGGCAGCAGCGTCGGCAAGAGCACGGCCAGCGCGACCAGGCAAGCGAGCACAGACCAGGCGGCACCCAGCAGCGCGCGACGTGACCGCTCGAAGAGGAGACCGAAGCCGAGCACGACGGCGAGCAGGACGCCGAGGAAGGCGAAGTAATAGATCCCGGAGAGGCCCTGGGCGACGACGACCAGGCCGAGCACCGCGGCCCAGCGGAACGAGCCTTGCCGCAGCGCGCGCCGGGCAGCGAGCACGCCGAGCGGGAGCCACTGGGCCGAGAGCAAGTGCAGGTGCTCGAGGTGGGCCAGCCGCGGCGCCGCAACCGCGTAGGCGATCCCCGCCAGCAGGCCCGCCGCGCGGCTGCCGGCGAGATCGAGCACGAGCGCGTACATGGCCAGGCCGGAGAGCGCCAGTGCCAGCCAGGTCGCCACGTTGTCCGCCAGGATCGGGTTCTCGGTAATCAGCAGCACCGGCGCCACCATCAGCGCTTGGCCGAAGAGGTGGTCGGAGTAGGCCAGCGTGTTGCGGTAGGGATAGAAGATGTTCGCGTCGAAGACGCCGAGCGGGTCAGTTCGCCAGGCGTGGACGTCCCAGGCCAGTGTCCAGGCCTGAAAGACCGGATCCCCCCAGCTCACGGGCCGGTGAACCGGGTCCCGCGCCAGCGGCCAGGTGACGACCAGCGCCAGCACCACGAACGCCGCGGCGGCCAGCAGGTGAGCCGGCCAACCCCGCGCCAGCGGCCGCGTCGACGGCCCTGCGGCTCGTGCCGTCGCGGCCGCGACCGCCTCAGGTTGTCCTTCGCTGCTGTCGAGCGTACCCCTCTTCACCCTGGCACCGCGCCGAGAGTGCCGCTCTTACCACTAGGTACACAGGGTAATCGTGGCGGTCTCCTCGCGCCAGGCGGCTACGGGCAGCCTGAAGCCGGCAGGGTCATGTTCGTCTACCCGCTCACCCGGGCGGCCGGAGTGACGCGGGCCAGCGCCTGGCGCAGGTCAGCCAGCAGGTCATCGATGTGCTCGATCCCGACCGAAAGCCGGATCAGGTTGGCGGCAACCTCGCTGCCCGAGCCGGCCAGGCTGGCGTGCGTCATCGCCGCCGGGCACTCGATCAGCGACTCCACGCCGCCCAGGCTCTCGGCCAGCGTGAACACCGTCGTCCCCTCGACGACGGCCCGCGCCGCCTCGGCGCCACTGCGCACCGTGAACGAGACCATGCCGCCGAAGCCGCGCGGCATCTGCCGGCGGGCCACCTCGTATCCCGGATGGTCGGGCAGGCCAGGGTAGAAGACCTGCTCGACCGCCGGGTGCGCGCGGAGCATCTCGGCCACTGCCATGCCGTTCGCGCTGTGCTGGCGCATTCGCACCGCCAGCGTCTTGATGCCGCGCAGGATCAGCCAGCAATCGAACGGCCCCGGCACGTCGCCGCAGGCATTCTGCAGGAATTTGAGCCTCTGGTAGATCTCCGGATCGTTCCCCAGCACCGCGCCGCCAACGACGTCGCTGTGCCCACCGAGATACTTCGTCGTGCTGTGCAGCACCAGGTCGGCGCCGAGCGCCAGGGGCTGCTGTAAGTATGGTGAGGCAAAGGTATTGTCGACCACCAGCAACGCGCCGTTGCCGTGCGCGATCTCGGCCATCGCGGCGATATCCACGATCTTCAAATACGGGTTCGTAGGCGTCTCGACCCAAATCATCCGCGTCTGGGGCCGCAGCGCGGCGCGCACGCGGCCGGGGTCGGTTAGGTCGACCAGTGAGTACTCGATCCCGTAGCGGGCGAATACGCGCGACATCAGCCGGTAGGTGCCGCCGTAGACGTCATCCGAGAGGATGACGTGGTCGCCGGGATCGAGCAGGTACCAGACGTTCTGGGTGGCGGCCAGGCCTGAGGCGTAGCACAAGCCCCAGCGCGCTCCCTCCAGCGCGGCCAGCGCCGTCTGCAGGGCTGTGCGCGTCGGGTTATCGGTGCGGGCGTACTCGTAGCCTTTGTGCCGGCCGACTCCCTCCTGAGCGAAGGTCGAGGTCTGGTAGATCGGCACGATCACCGCTCCGGTGGCCGGGTCCGGCTCCTGGCCGGCGTGGATCGCCAGCGTCTCGAAGTGCAGGCCGTCGGCCTGAGTCATCGTGTTACCCCTCTCATGGCGTGACCTCATTCCGGTGCGCCACGAAGCTGAGCAGGTCGGAGCGGGTGACGATCCCGACGACTGTGCCGCGCTCCTCGACCAGCACAGCCGGCGCGCCGGACGAGAGCAGCGGGAAGATCCGCTCCACCTCCTCGTTGCGATCGACCAGCGGAAACGGCAGGTCCATCACCGCGCCGATGCGCTCGTGGATCGCCTCCGGGCGCCGGTAGACCCGATCCAGCAGTGTCCGCTCCTCGATGCTACCGACCACCTGGTGCACCGCGATCGGCCCGGCTGTCTCAGCGTCGTCGCGCAGCACAGGCATCTGCGAGATGCGGTAGCGCTGCATCAGATCGATCGCCTCCCCCACGGTCTGGTCCGCCCTCACGGCGACCACTGCCGGCAGTTCGGTCGTCTCGCGAGCCTGGAGCAGGAGTGCCACGCGCGCTGGCGGGCCGAACCGGGCCAGGAAGCCGTTCTCGCGCATCCAGTCGTCGTTGTAGATCTTCGAGAGGTAGCCACGGCCGCTGTCGGGGATGATCACGACGATGAGCGTGCTCGGGTCATCCTCGCGCTGCGCCACCTGGAGCGCTGCCCAGACGGCCGTGCCACCGGAACCACCGATCAGGATCCCCTCCTCGCGGGTGACCCTGCGCGCGGTCAGAAACGAGTCGCGATCGGAGACGGTGATCCACTCGTCGACGACCGAAGGCTCGAAGGTGCCTGGCCAGAAGTCCTCGCCGATCCCCTCGACCTTGTAGGGGCGGATGTTCTCGGGTTGGGTGTAGATCGAGCCCTCGGGGTCGGCGCCGATGACTTTGATCGCCGGGTTCTGCTCCTTGAGGTACCAGGCGACGCCGGTGATCGTGCCACCGGTGCCCACGCCGGCCACCAGATGGGTCACCTTCCCCTCGGTCTGCTGCCAGATCTCAGGGCCGGTCGTCTCGTAGTGGGCGCGCGGGTTCATCGGGTTGAAGTACTGGTTGGGCTGGAAGGCGCCGGGGATCTCTCGGGTCAACCGGTCGGCCACGCTGTAATAGCTCTCCGGCGACTCGCGGGGCACAGCGGTGGGTGTCGTCACCACCTCGGCGCCGTAGGCGCGCAGCAGCGCGACCTTCTCCGCAGAGACCTTGTCCGGCATGACGAAGATGCAGCGGTACCCCTTGATCGCCGCCGCCATCGCCAGCCCGACGCCGGTGTTGCCGCTCGTCGGCTCGACGATGGTGCCGCCCGGCTTGAGCCAGCCTCGGCGCTCGGCCTCCTCTAGCATCCGGAAGCCGATCCGATCCTTGACGCTGCCGCCGGGGTTGAGGAGCTCGAGCTTGGCCACCACGCTCGCGTTGAGGCCGCGGGTGACGGCATTGAGCCGTACTAGCGGTGTGTTACCGATCAGCGAGAGCACGTTCGGGTAGATCATAGCGCTGCCCAGCCTGGGACCCGAGCCCCTTCCGCGAGCCGGCAATCCGGAGAGGTGCCGGCATTGTAGCACAGGGGACCGCTCCCGGCCGCTTCCAGCGCAGCGAGCCAGGTGGGCAGTGACTCCAGGCCCGGCCGTATCCCGCCCCCACCATTGCCCTCTTGGGCACGCTCTGGCTACCAGATGGCGAACGGGCGGTGGTATCGGATATCTTTGGCGCGGGGTACGGTTACTGGCCTGATGGTTTCGGCCTCGTTTCACGCACGCGGTACACACCATCGCGCAGCGCTCGGCGCTCGAGGGCAGGCAGACGCTCACAACCAGCACAGACTGGCTGTGCGCTCGATGGCAACGCGCCGCATCCAGGCAGGCTAGTCGTGGTTCTGGTGACGGCGTTCCTCTGCTTCGCTACCTGCTAGAGGGCTCGATGAACCAAGACATCTTGCTCGTCAACCTGGCATTTGCCCTGATCGCCGGGTTCATCGGAGCAGCCATCGTTACGAGGCTCGGCCAATCGGCGATCGTCGGGTACATCCTCGGGGGCATCCTGATCGGGCCGTATACGCCCGGCTTCGTCGGGAACCCCGAGATGGTGGAGGCACTGGCGAACATCGGGATCATCCTGCTGATGTTCGCGGTCGGCGTGCAGATTTCCGTCGACGACCTTCTCAGGGCCGGGAAAATCGCCATCTTCGGCGGTCTGCTCCAGGTCATCGTCACGATCGCGCTGGGCTATGCCATTGGAGTCGCTCTCGGGTGGAGCCCCCTGGAGGCCTTCGTCTTCGGCTCGGTAGTCTCGAACTCTTCGAGCACAGTGCTGAGCAAGATCCTGGGTGATCGGGGCGAGATGGACACCGCGCATGGGCGAGTCGGGCTGGCGTGGTCGACGGTGCAGGATCTCAGCACCGTCGCGCTCGTCGTCATCTTCTCGGCCCTCGCGGTCGAAGGCAACGACCTGTGGACCGAACTCCTGCTGGCACTCAGCAAGGCTGCATTGTTCCTGATCATCCTCCTTCCGGTCGGGTGGAAGCTCTTGCCCTGGTTCTTCGAGCGGGTGGTCGGTCCGCAGAATCGAGAAGTCTTCATTGTCGCGGTCGCCGCATTCGCGCTCGGTACCGCGTACGTCTCGTCGTTTTTCGGGCTCTCGCTGGCACTCGGCGCGTTCGTGGCCGGCATCGTGGTGAGCGAGTCGGACATCTGGCACCAGATCCTGGACGATATCATCCCGCTCCGCGATCTCTTCATCGTTCTGTTCTTCGTCTCGGTGGGCATGCTGGTGGATCCAGCGTTCATCGCACGAAACCTGCCCCTGGTGCTGATCGGCGTGGCCTCGATCTCCGTTCTGAAAGGGATGATCGTCGCTGCGATCATGCTGCTCTTCCGCTATCCGTTGGGCTCATCGATCCTCACCGGCATCGTCCTGGCTCAATCGGCGGAGTTCTCGCTGCTGCTCGCGCGCGAGGGTGCCGAACTGGGGATCGTCGGGTCGACGCTCTTCAACTTGATGGTATCCAGCGTCGTGCTGAGCATCTTCCTGGCCCCGCTTCTCCACCTCGCCGGCCAGCCGCTGATCGCCTGGATCCAGCAGTTCCTGCCGGCGAGCGAGCTGTCCCGGCTCCCGGCTGTCGTGAACCCGGATTCGCATCTCCGAGGA
Organism: bacterium HR26; assembly: GCA_002898875.1. Lineage (GTDB taxonomy): Bacteria > Chloroflexota > Chloroflexia > Thermomicrobiales > Thermomicrobiaceae > Thermalbibacter. The sequence continues at coordinate 15,941 of BEIC01000010.1, read as the reverse complement.
CACGCGGTGATCATCGGCTACGGGCGCGTCGGTGGAGTGATCGGGGAAGCGTTACGCCGTCGTGGATTCCCATTCCTCGTCATCGACCATGATCAGGGCATCGTTCGCCGCCTGCGTGCCCAGGGTCTCCCCGCGCTTCAAGGCTCGGGGGACAATCGCACCCTGCTCGAGCGGGCACAGCTCGAGCAGGCGCGGGTGCTGGTCATCGCGATTCCGGATGCGCTGAGCACGCGCCGCATCGTGGACTACGCACTCCAGGTCAATCCAGACCTCCACATCGTCGCCCGGACGCATACCCATCGTGAGCGCACGTTTCTGGTCGAGCGCGGCGTGAGCGAGGCGGTGATCGGCGAGCTCGAGCTTGCCCTCGAGATGGCGCGCTTCACGTTGCACCGGTTCGGTGTCAGCAGTATCGAGACCCAGGCCTTCCTGCAGAAGCTCCGAACGCAGCACGACGGTAGCGTCCAGACCTGACACCGCTTCTCATAAGACTCCCGGGCAGTTCAGAGCAATCTCTTCCTTGCCCGCACCGTGATCCGCGTATCCAGGGTTGACAACGCACACGTTTGGGTATACTCGGTATACCAAGCGGGGAACACTGCTGATGTTCGAGATCGAGCCGATCGCTGACACCAGCGTCTATCGTTCAGACGAGGCATACGAGCGCCTCAAGCGCGCGATCGTCCGTGGCCGACTTCCTCCTGGTGTGCGGCTGCGCGAGAGCGAACTGGCTGCCCGGCTCGGCGTGAGCCGCACGCCGGTCCGCGAGGCTCTTCGGCGCCTCGCCGTCGAGGGTCTTGTCCGTCTCCAGCCAGGGCGCACCGCCGTCGTCGCCGACCTCGACCCCGCGGCGCTGCGCGATCTCTACAGCGTCAGAGCTGTGCTCGAAGGGATGGCTGCACGCGACGCCGCACACCATGCCGCCCCGCCAGTGCTCGGGCTCCTCGGCGGGATCATCGCCCAAATGGCCGAAGCGCTCGAGCGCGGTGACGACGAGCAGCTCGAGGCACTCAACGCCCAGTTCCACCTGGCACTAGCTCAGGCCAGCGGGAACCGTTATCTGATGCGGCTCCTGATGGAGATGGAGCCGCAGGTCGAGCGCTTCCGCTTCGTCGCCCTCCGCGATCCGGCACGTCGGAAACGGTCGTATGAGGAGCACTTCGCAATCTATGCGGCAGTCCGCGATCACGATGCCGACCGCGCGGAGCAGGCAGCGCGTCATCATGTCGAGCGCGCGCTGGCCTGGCGCCTAGCACGCGACCCCGAGCAGCGAGGTGGAGCACCGCGAGATACAGAACGCTAGCTGCAGATGTCGTGGGACCTGCGCCTGCATTCAGCCCGCAGTGTGAGGCGGGTCGACGTGGAAAGGGGGATGATGCCAGAGGAGGAGATTGCGGAGAGACAGGAGGAGCGGATCGCGCGCTCCCCTGGAGCGCACCAATGGAGAGGAGAACCTGCCATGACTGAATTTACCCGTCGTTTCGCCCTCAACGACCGCTCACTGAGCCGCCGGGCCCTGCTACGATTGCTGGCCGCTGGCGGTGCTGGGGCATTGGTGGCGGCCTGTGGCGGTGGTGGTGCGGAGCCCACGCGGACACCAGCAGCCGGTGCCCTCACTCCGACTGGGGCTGCGCAGACGCCTACCCCAGCGGCCACGTCGGCAACCACCCCGGCAGCCGGCGCGACGCCGACCACTCAGGCTGCGCCCACCGGGACGACCGAGGGCGGCTGGCCAGCTTACTATCCTGCTGACTACGACCAGATCGTCGAAGCTTCCCGCGGGGAGGATCGACTCATCGTCTATTCCATCATGTCAGAGCAGAATTGGGCGCCAGTGCTCGAAGCCTTCAACCAGCGCTACGACTGGATCACCGTCGAGACCAGCGACCTGGGTTCGTACGAAGTCTTCGAACGTTACTACCCGGAAGCCGCCAGCGGCGCCCGAACTGCTGATATGATCATCACCTCGGCGCCCGATGCCTGGCAGGAGTTCATCTCGCGAGACGAGCTGAATGTCTACCAGTCTCCGGAAGCCCAGTACCTACCCGACTGGGCACAACTCGCTGAGGGAGTTTACGTCGTCTCGGCTGACCCGCTTGTCTTCATCTGGAATAAGCAGTTAGTCCAGACTCCGCCCAAGACGATGGCCGAGCTCGCCGAGATGGTGCAGGCCAACCCCGGCGACTGGCAGGGTCGGATTACCACCTACGACGCCGAGCAGGTCGCAACCGGTTTCGCCGCATTCTGGTTCTGGATCAAGAAAGCCGGTGAGCAGGGCTGGGATATCCTGAGCAGGATCGGCCAGGCCAGCGTCCAGGTGCAGTCATCTGCAGGCCGAATGGTCGACGCGACGCTGGCGGGAGAAGCCAAGCTCAGCTTCTTCGTCTCCACGATCTCGGTTTTCCCGCGCTACCCTGAGGCCGAGCCGGTACTCGGTTGGGGGCTGATCGGCGACGGCACCCCGCTGAACACGCGCGGGGCCGGCATAACGAAAGCTGCACAGAGCCCCAACTCAGCCCGGCTCCTCCTCGACTTCATGCTGTCGCGTGAGGGCCAGATCGCCTGGGCCCAGGGAGGACTCACACCGTACCGCCCGGACGTGGCTGATCAGGTTGAGTTTCACCTCAACACCGTCATCGCAGAGATCGGCCAGGAGAATGCGCTGCCGTTCTCCTTCGATCCCGACCTGACCGATCAGGCCAAGACGCAGGAGTTCCTGAGCCGCTGGAAGCAGGCGTTCGGCCGTCCGTGAGGGCCAGCGCGGGGATAAGCTGGCAAGCGTGCCGTTCTGAACCGGCGGGGAGCCGACCATGACCGCAACGGTCGAAGCAGCCAGGCCAGTCACGCGGCGATCACTCGACCTGCCTGTCCAGGTGGCGCTGGCCGCCGCGACGGTGGCCCTCGTGTTCTTCCCGCTGGTGCCTATCCTGGTGCAGGCCTTCAGCACCCGGCCCCTCTACGACCCGGTGCGCGCCTTCACGCTGTCCAATTTCACGCGCGTCCTGAGCAGCGGCGCGTTCTGGAGCGTCGTCGGCACGACCGTCGCTTTCGCGGCGCTCACGACGGTGCTGGCGGTCACGCTGGGCACAGCGCTGGCGGTCCTGGTCGAGCGCACCGATCTCCCGGCCCGTGGGCTGCTGAACAGTCTCGTCATCCTCCCCTTTTACGTGTCGCCGCTCGTCCTGGCGTTCGCCTGGGCGGTGATCTACGGCCCGCAGGGCTACCTCACGATCTGGGCGCGTCAACTCATCGGCCGCGACCCTTGGAATCTCTACAGCATTCCCGGGCTGGCTGTCGTCTCGATGGTCTACTACGTGCCCTACACCTACCTGTACTGCACGGCCGCGCTGAGCCTCTCAGATCCCCAGGTCGAGGACGCGGCGCGGATCGCCGGTGCCGGGCCGCTGCGGGCGATCCGCGCCGTCACGTTGCCGCTCCTTCGTCCAGCCATCACCTATAGCGCGCTTCTGACCTTTGTCTCTGCTCTGGAACTCCTATCGATCCCGCTCGTGCTGGGCACCCCTGCCGGCATCCGAGTACTCGCGAGCTACCTCTATATCCTCGGCATTGCCGGGGGCAGGATCGACTACGGCGCCATCGCCGCGATCTCGGTCCTCACGGTTGCCATCGTCACTGCGCTGGTCTGGGTTCAGGAACGGCTGGTCAGCGAGGAACGGCGGTTCGTCACCACCGGAGGTCGGGCTTCCCGCATCCGGCCCATGGAGCTAGGGACCCTTCGCTGGCTCGCGTTCGCGTTCGTGATGGCGTACTTCACGTTCGCAGTGCTGCTCCCGCTGATCGGCATCGTGGCACAGTCAGCGACCGCCTTCCTCAGCCCGTTGATCAACCCGCTCCAGGTGCTGACCTGGGACAACTACCGCTTGATCCTCGAGACCGAGGCATACCGGCGCTCGATCGTGAACAGTCTGATTATCGCCACGCTCGGCGGGGCGATCGGCATCCTCTTCATGGCCTTCATCTCGCTGATGTCCTACCGATCGGAATTCCCTGGCCGGCGTGCTCTGACGTACCTGGCGCTCTACCCGCGCGCGATCCCCGGGATCATTGTCGGCATCGGCTTCCTCTGGGCCTTCCTGCTCATTCCTGGCCTGGGCGCGGTGCGCAACACGATTTGGGCCCTGATGGCAGCCTTCATCATGCGCTACATCCCTCTCGGCTTCGGCGCGGTCAGCCCGGCGATCCTGCGCATCTCACCCGAACTCGACCGCGCGGCCCGGGTAGCTGGTGCCGACTGGCTGGGAACGACGCGCCGGATCCTGCTGCCGCTGGTGCGTCCTGCTCTGCTCTCCGGGTACATCCTGCTGGTCATCACCTTCCTGAAGGAGTACTCGAGCGCGCTATTCCTCTTCGCCCGGGGCTCCGAGGTCATCGGGACCACGATGATCGAGCTCTGGCGACAGGGGAACTCTGGCCCGGTCGCGGCCCTCGCCAGCATCCAGATCGTCCTGACCCTCGTCGTCCTGGCAGCCAGCAGCGCCCTGCTGCGGAGGAGGTAGCATGGGTGACCTCGTCATCGAAGGCCTGGTCAAACGCTACGGGCCAGTACTCGCCGTCGACAATGTGTCGTTGACCGTACCGGCCGGCAAGCTGGTGAGCCTGCTCGGTCCCTCAGGGTGTGGAAAGACGACGACCCTCAACTGCATCGCCGGGCTCGAGCGGCCCGACGCTGGCGTGATTCGCGTTGCCGGTACCATCCTCACCGATGCGTCGCGGCGGATCTTCTTGCCGCCAGAGCGACGCCGGCTCGGTATGGTCTTCCAGAGCTACGCGCTCTGGCCGCACATGACCGTTTTCGACAATCTGGCCTTCGGTCTGCGGCTGCAGAAGCTACCACGGGACGAGATCCGTCGGCGGATCGCTGAGGTGCTGGAGCTGGTCGGCCTCGGTGGGATGGAGCGGCGTTACCCTTACCAGCTCTCCGGTGGCCAGCAGCAGCGCGTTGCGCTGGCGCGAGCGGTGGTGAGCCAGCCAGCAGTGCTGCTGCTCGATGAGCCGCTATCCAATCTGGACGCCAAGGTGCGTGAACAGGCTCGCTTCTGGCTGCGCGAGTTCCAGCAGCGGCTCCGGATTACCACCGTGTATGTCACCCACGATCAGGCGGAGGCGCTGGCGATCTCGGATCTCGTTGCGGTGATGTCTGCCGGGAAGGTGCTCCAGTACGGCCCGCCCAGGGAGATCTACGAGCGGCCGGCGACTCGCTTCGTCGCCGACTTCATCGGGGCGACCTCGTTCCTGGACGGCATAGTCAGCGACCGATCAAATGGCCAGCTCCGCGTGCGGGTGGGCGGGGAGATCGAGCTCTGCGTAACGTCGGCACCGACCCGCCAACCTGGCGAGCCGGTGGTACTGGCGGTGCGAGCAGAACGCATCGCGCTGGCCACGGACGGGAATGCCGTGAACATCGTGCCAGGGGTTAAGCGCAGCCAGGTCTACCTCGGCTCCCGCTACCAGTCGCTCGTCGAAACGCCGGCTGGGACGCTGCGCGTCGAGACCGCGATTGAGTTGCCAGATGGCAAGGTACACCTCAAACTGCCGCCCGAGTCACTGGTCGTTCTGCCGCCGGAGGAGGGAAGCTGATGCCGAAACCGCTCGCCGGGATCCGGGTGCTGGATCTCTCACGCCTGGTGGCCGGTGGCATGCTTGGGATGCTGCTGGGTGACTTCGGAGCCGACGTTGTCAAGGTTGAGCAGCCAGGGCGAGGCGACCCTCTGCGCACCTGGACGACCGGCGATCGGCCGTACTGGTGGCGGGTCTATGGCCGCAACAAGCGATCGATCACGCTCAACCTCGCGCACCCGAGGGGCCGTAACCTTCTTCAGCACCTGGTGCCGCACTTCGATGTGCTGGTGGAGTCGTTCGTGCCCGGCAAACTGGAGAGTTGGGGACTCGGTCCCGACGCGCTCCTCGATTGGAACCCGAAGCTGGTAATCGTCCGCATCTCCGGCTGGGGCCAGGACGGCCCGTACCGCGACCGGCCGGGGTTTGGCACGCTGGTCGAGGCTGCCAGCGGCCTCGCTGCCATGACCGGGGAGCCGGACGGTCCGCCGCTCCTCCCGCCGTTCCCGATGGCCGACATGTACGCCGCTCTGTACGCGGCCAGCGCCACGCTGATGGCCCTCTATCATCGGGACGTGCACGGCGGGAGTGGCCAGGTCATCGATGTTGCCCTCTTCGAGGCGATCTTCTCGGTTCTGGGGCCGCTGGCAGCCGAGTACGCCGAACAGGGCGTGGTTCGGACGCGCCAGGGCAGCCGCTCCCGTAACGCCGCCCCGCGCGGCGTCTACCGAACCGCCGACGGGGGATACCTCGCGATCAGCGCCTCGACGCCCGATACGGCCGAACGCTTCCTGCGCGCCTACGGTCTCGGGCACCTCCTGGAAGATCCGCGCTTCGCCACGAACGAGGCACGAGTCCGGCATGCCCACGAGCTTGATCGGCTCGTCGAGGAGGCGATTGCCAGCCGCACGCTGGAGGAGAACCGGCAGATCATCGAGCGGTACCGCTTGACGGCCGTGCCGATCCAGACCATCGCCGATATCGCTCGTGATCCACACTGGCAAGCGCGGAAGCTCTTCCTCGACGTCGCTGACGAGGAGGGCTCCGTCCGCATGCACCGGGTCATCCCGCTCCTATCCGAGACGCCAGGTGAGATCTGCCGTCCGGGCCCGGCCCTCGGCGCCGATAACGATGCCATCTATCGCGGCGAGCTCGGTCTGACCGAGGAGGAGCTCCAGGAACTCCGCGCAGGGGGGATCATCTGAGTAGTCGAAAGTGAGGGAGAGGCATGGAACCCTGGCATACCGCCATCACTGACGCCGGAGCCGAGCACATCCGGATCCGTGGTTACGACATCACTGAGCTGATGCAACGTGCCAGTTTCGCGGACACGCTTTTCTTGATCCATCGATCGCGGCTGCCCTCGCCTGGCGAGCGGCGCCTGATCGATGCGATCCTGATCGCGAGCAGCGACCACGGTCCTGGGGCTCCCTCGGCGCTCGCTGCCCGGGTTGTGGCCTCGGGGAACCGGCGGGCTCCGGAGGCCGCCATCGCCGCCGGCATCCTGGCAATAGGCGACTATCATGGCGGCGCCGGTGAGCAGTGTATGGCACTGCTCGCCGAAGGGATTCGCTGGGCCGAGGAGGAGGGCCGCACGCTCGCCGAGGCCGCCGAGCGCATCGTTGCACGCGCCGTCGAGCGACGGGAGCGGCTGCCCGGCCTCGGCCACCGCATGCACCAGGAAGATCCGCGCGCGACAGTGCTCTTCGTGCTGGCGACCGAGCATGGTGTGGCCGGCAAGGGTGTCGAGCTGATCCAGGCGATCCAGCGCGAGGCAAGCCGGCGTATTCGCCCCCTGCCGATCAACGTTGATGGCGCGCTGGCTGCGGTACTCTTCGACCTCGGCTTCGAGCCGATCGCCGCCCGCTTCTTCTTCATCGCCGGGCGCGTGGCTGGGCTCACCGCCCAGGTCTACGAGGAGCTGCACCGCGAGCGGCCGATGCGGATTCAGGTGCCGATCGAGTACGACGGGCCGGAGGCGAGGCCGCTTCCCACGGAGAGCGAGCGCTGACCGTGGAGAGAAATGCAGACCCGACCGCTCCTTCCCCCTGCCGGTACGCTGCGCCGTCAACCTGCGCGCACTGACCAGCCACTGGTCGCGAGGTAGGTCGAGCCGCCTGCCCTCCTAGCGATGCAGGGAGGGATAACCTCACGCTCATTGTGCTTGACGGCGCTAGCCGGGAGGTATCCGCAGTTCACACCGGAGCGAGGAACCGGAGCCTGGCGCGAGACGCTTCCCCTCGCCCTCGCAAGCGGACGCGGTCTCGAGCCCCTGAGCCGCGGCCCGAGCGACGTCAACCGATACGGAAGTACTTGAAGGACTCGGCGAGCTGCATCCGCTCGGCACCGGGGAAGCGCTTGCGTCGCGCTTCGGCCGCCGCGTCCTGTGCCCACACCCGTATCCAGGGCTCTGGATCCCAGTCACCCATCTGGCTCACGTGGGCCCGCAGCGCCTCGATCTTGCGGTCGAAATACCCGGTAATATCCACCCAGTAGTCCGGCTCCTTGCTGCCCGCCAGGTACACCTCCTGCACAGTGTGTGGCTCTAATCCCTCCGCCAGCAGTTCTGGGTAGGTGAGCCGGTCGCGGGAGGTCGGAAACACGGCAGCCAGCGCCGCCTCGCCCATCGCGATGTGGTCCGGATGCTGGATGTACTCCTGTCCGAACCAGCGAGCCGTCGGGTCCTGGCAGATCACAGCCTCCGGCTTGTACTTGCGTATGGCGCGGACGATAGCCCGCCGTAGCTCCAGATCCGGCACGAGCTCGGCATCACGGAAGCGCAGGAACTCGACGTGCTTGACACCGAGGATCCGCGCCGCGGCGATCTGCTCGGCTTCCCGGATCTCGACCAGCCGCTCGGAGGTCATCGTCGGATCGTTGCTGCCCTTGTCACCGCTGGTGCCGAGCACATACGTCACCTCACAGCCCGAAGCCGCCCAGCGTGCCACTGTGCCGGCGCACATGAACTCGGCGTCGTCCGGGTGGGCCACGATGACCATCAGGCTGGCCGGCACCCGGTTCTCTTCCCGGTCGAACTGCTCGCTCATCGATTCCCCTTCCGGAGACTCAGCGCTGATAGCCAGCGTTACACAACGCCACGCCAGCACGCCCTATTCCTCGGCTCCGTTCTCCGTGATACGATCGCCCAGCGGCGCGTCCGACCCGGCGAGAACGCCTCCCACAAGCCTCACGCGCGGCACCAGCGCCCAGTCGAAGTCAGCAACGCGTTCCGGCCCGAGCTGCCTGAGCACGCGCAAGCAGCGCTGTGCCTGCCGCACGAGGGAGTCTACAGCCACGCCCTGGCAGATCGGCGGGTAGCGCTCCAGCTTCGCCAATCCGCGCTCGAGCTGGCGCACTGCGCCGATCCAGTTCCCTCGCCGCAAGTGGTGAAACGCAACCCCGACCTGCAGGATACCCTGGTAAAGAAAGCGCACCGGATCGCGCTCTGCCCGCCACAGCGTCTCCAGCACCTCGTGGCACTCGAAGAACTCTCCCCGGTTGAACAGCGCCACCCCCTCGAGCAGCAGCGGCGGGGGCGCGTCATCGCAGCGAGCGTGCATCGCGTCGCCACGATCACTCACAGCGCAGACACCCTGGTCTCGGCGCGCTCGTCCCTGGCGCTGGATAGCCCTGCAGGATACGGAGCGCGGCTTGCAACTGCGCGTCCTGCGCCATCGCCTCCTCACTGAGGGGCTTGCCGCCGACCGGCATGGCCGGCGGAACCTCCGGCGGCAGCGACACCCGGACATCGGGCTCGATCCCGTTGCGCCAGATCTGGCGACCGCTGGGCGTCAGCCACAGCTCGGTGCCAAGCAGGATCGCCGAGCCGTCCTGAAGCCGGAACTCGGTGAGAACGGTTCCGGTACCGAACGTCCGCTCGCCCACCAGTGGCGCGCGCTTGTTCTCCTGGATCGCCCCGGCGACGATCTCCCCGGCAGACGCCGTCCCGCCGTTGATGAGCACCACCATCGGCAAGTCGGTCGGGGAAGCCGATGCCTCGGTACGGTACTCCTGGCGATCCCCGCCGCGCACCTGCGACAGAAAGACCGTGCTGTTCGGCGGCAGGAACTGCGAGGCGATCCCGATCGCCTCGTTCACCAGCCCGCCAGGGTTGTTACGCAGGTCGAGCACGATCCCGACGGCGCCGGCGCTCTGCGCGTCGGCGATGGCCCGCCTCAGGTCGTCAGTGGCCCCGCTGGAGAACTGGCTCAGGCGGATATGGGCGATCTGCCCAGGGAGCATCGTCCAGCTTACCGGGCTGATCCGGATCGTTTCGCGCACGAGCGTCACCCTGATGGGTTCTTGCTGGCCTTGGCGCTGGAAGACGAGCGTCACGCTGGTGCCTTCCGGGCCGCGCACGCGCCGGACGACCTCGTCCAGCCCTAGCCCCTGCGCCGACTGGCCATCGATCTCGATCAACACGTCGCCCGGCCGGATCCCGGCCTCCTGGGCCGGCGTGTTGTCGAGCGGGGTGACCACGACGATGTTACCGTCGCGCTCCTCGATCTGGATGCCCACACCAGTGTAGGTGCCGGAGAGCTCCTCCGCGTGCATCCGCAACTCGTCGGCCGTCAGATACCGCGTGTGCCCCTGGTCACCGAGTGTCTCGAGCATGCCACTGATGGCCGCCACCAGCATCTTCTGATCGTCGATCGCCGAGGGATCGACGTAGTGCTGGTGGACGATGTCCCACGCTTCGCCGAAGACCGAGACCGGCGCAGCCGGAGAGGGAGCTGCCTGGGAGTGCGAGGGAGGCATAGCCGGTGCCAGAGTAGCACCGAGGCCGACCCCGAGGGTAAAGACGACCGCGAGGAGGACCAGCCCGAACGAGTACCTGGCACGGCGACCGAGCGTCCGGCTCCTCCCCTCCGCTTTCTCGTCCGAGGTCACGAGGTGCGCCTCCGATCCAACCTGATCCCGTCCCGCGCACGCTTCGTCGATCGATGCGCTGCACTACGGTAAGCATACCGGATTGCACCTGAGCCGAGCCGACCGGCAGCGTCATCGGCCAGAATCGAGGAACATGCGACTAGCCATGGTGGGCACGCCGAGGGGTTGGCCGCACATCCCAGAGTTCTCGAGAGCACGCACCTCGCGTCGCCGAGCGTGGTACCCCTATGACTCGGTGGGTTTCAGTAGCCCTCGCTCCTCGACAATCGCCGTGGCCAGCGTCTTGTATCCCACCTCTTCGAACAGCACCGTCACGGTGTCAGCAGTCACGCGCTGCACCGTTCCGGCTCCCCAGGAGTCATGCCGGACGCGATCACCGACCCGGAATGGGATCGGCAAGGCCGCATCTTGCCCTTGAGTCACCGGCTCCCCCGCTCTCTGCAGCACGTCGTTGTCGCACAGCTCACAGCGATCGACTCCTGGCTCTTCGCCGAAGTAATTCAGCAGGAAGCCTCTTCGGCAAGCGGTCGATTCAGCGTAGTTTCGCATCATCTCCACACGACTACGCTCGTACGCTTTGCGCCGCTCCTCCGCCCGCAGAGCTGTGTGCTCCGGGTCGAAGTCGCGGACGAGCAGGTGCAGTCCTCCATCCTGCTCTCGAAGGATGCCCTGCTGCGTCAGGGTTGCCACCAGGCGAGCCACGTGCGCACGGCTGAGCCCGCTGGCCTCACCGAGCTCCTCCACCGTGAGCCCGGATCGCCGGAGAAGGACGGCACGCGCTCGTTCGACCTCCTCCCGCGTGAACTCGCTGATGGCTGAGAGGAAGGCGGCGCGAGCGAGATCTGCCGGCCGGTAGATGATGGCACAGCGCGCGAAGTGACCGTCCCGGCCAGCTCGACCCGCCTCCTGGTAGTAGGCTTCGATACTCGCTGGGATGTCCCGGTGGATCACGAACCGGATATCGGGCTTGTCGACCCCGAGCCCGAACGCGTTGGTCGCTGCGATGACGCGGAGACCACCACACATGAAGGCATCCTGGACGCGCTCCCGATCCGCTGTCGAGCGCTGCCCATGGTAGAAGTCAGCCTCGATACCCCATTCCCGGAGCCAGCCGGCTGTCTCTTCGGCAGCCCTGGTGGTTCGCACATAGACGATTCCGCATCCGCTCATCGCGGCCGCGAGCTTCCTCTGGATCTCCTCGGGGTAACTTCGCGGCTCAGCCGCGAGCAAACCCCGCAGTAGGGTCCGGTCGTCCGTCTCGTGCTCCACGCGCACGACCTCGAAGAAGAGGTTCGGGCGATCGATGCCATGGACGACGATGTCCGGCTCTCGCATGCCCAGGCGCTCGACGATCTCGCTTCGCACCCACGGCGTCGCCGTGGCAGTGAGTGCCAGGATCGCGGGGCGGCCTACCTGCTCGATCGCCCGGCGCAAGCCGAGATAGGCCGGCCGGAAGTCGTGTCCCCACTCGGAGATACAGTGCGCCTCATCGACGACGAAGAGCGACACCTGCTGGTCGCGCACCGTCGCCATGAACGTCTCGTTCGCGAATCGCTCCGGTGTGACGTAGAGGAGCTTGGCCGCTCCCTCGTCGACCTCCTCGAGCTCCTCAGCAGTCTCGTCTCGTCCCTGGCGACTCGTGATCACTCCCGCCGGGATGCCGCGCTCCTCGATCGAGTCGACCTGATCCTTCATCAAGGCCAGCAAGGGCGAGACAACGAGCGTGAGACCCGGGAGGAACTGGGCTGCCAGTTGGTAGACGAGTGACTTCCCGGCGCCGGTCGGCAAGACGGCGAGCACGTCCCGCCCCTCGAGGACAGCTCGGATCAGATACTCCTGGCCGGGCAAGAACGATTCGTGCTCGAAGCGCTGCAGCTCGGCCAGCAGCGTTCGCCGGTTCACGTACATGCCTCTCTCCTCGCCAGTCCACGCGGGCAGCACTAGCCTCCCTCTCCACGCTCCTCCTCTGGCTCTTCCGGGATCGGCTCCGGTGGCTCCAGGCCAGGGCTACCGAAGCCCGTCTCCCCGTAGCCGCCGGTCACGCCCGGGTCGGTATCGCTCCCCAAGCCGCCGACCTCCACCCGCTGCGAGGGCGCATCGCCGGCTGCCAGCCTGGCGGCGTTACCGAGAATCTCCCAGACGGCTTCCTCGCTCATCTGGCGGCGGGTAGCGATCTCGTGGACATCACGACCGGCGAGCGCATCGCGCACGATGCTCGCCTCCCCTGCCGGCAGCGTCTCGACCAGCCCCGGTCGGCGCCGGATCTGCTGGACGATTCGTTCCCAGCGGCTGCTCTCACTCACCTATCGCTCCTCTCCTGCGTACTTACTTGTCCGGGCTCATTCCGCCCGCGCGACCTCTTCCGTGCCGGGCGTGGCGATTAACCCTGCCGGCCTTCCGGCCCCTCAGAGCCAGCCCCATCGACGGAACATGAGTAATGCCAGGATGATGACGAGCGCGATGCTCCCGACCATCACCCAGAACGCCGTCTCCGAGTACAGCGGCAACCCCTCGAAGCTGGTGCCGAAGAAGCTCAGGATGATCGCTGCAGGGAGCAGCATGGTCGAGACCACGGTCAAGACCTTCATCACGTGATTGGTTCGATGCGAGACGTGAGAAACGTAGATGTCGAACGCTCCCCGCACGGCTTCTCGTAGGCCGTCACAGCGGTCGAGCAGCCGGTGGAAGCGATTCTCGAGATCTCGGAAATTCGACACCACCTCGTCCCCGGAGATGACAGCGAAGTCCGGTCGGAGGAAGGTCGCGAAGACCTCCGCATGCTGATCAACGATACGGCCGAGCGCGAAGACGAGCCGCTTGAGATGGATGATATCCTCGAGGAACGTATCGGAATCGTTCCGCAGTGCCCGCTCCTCGAGCGCTTCGATCCGGTCTTCCAGCGTCTCGACCATACCCTCGTAGTGCTCGAGGAGTTCGTCCAGGACGATGTACAGCATGTACGCGGAGTCCAGGCGCACCAGCTCCGGGTTCTGACTCGCCCGACCCTTGATGTCCTCCACGAACGGCAGCGGGCGGTTGTGGATGCTGAGTAGGTAGTTGGGGCCGATCACGAGGTCGAGCTCGCTCGCCAGCACTCGGTCATGCTCTGGGTCGATGCGCGCGACCGTCGCGGCGACGAAGAAGTGATCACGGTAGACATCAACTTGTGGCCGCTGCCAGGGCGATACCGCGGCGTGCAGTGCCCGCCGATCGATGGAGAGCGGCCCGGCAACACTTTCCAGATCATCCACCGCAAACTCCGAGAGATCGATCCAGACGAAGTTCTCATCGGCTCGCACCAGTTCGGCGATCGACTCGAGATCGACGGGCTGCAGCTCTTCGTCGGCCCGTACCAGCCACGCGTGAAACGATCCCGCCTCAGGTCGATCCGTGTGTCCCTCGACCTGGACAAGCCCCTGGCTCGAATGTGGCAAGTCTGCGGCTGCCATGCCTCTCCCCTCCCTGGTCATCGGCTACCCTCCATGGACGAGCCTGACATGCCGGAAATCCGGCCGAACCGGCTGCTTCGTGCCAAGACAGGCAACCGGTGGCTTGCAAATTATGTCTATTCTACCGCGGAGTGGGGCCAGCGTTGAACCCTCTCCTGGCCCGATCGGCCCGCGCAGGCCAGGTCAATCAGGAGACTAGGACGGCCGAGTTCCCAGCTCATGGGAGGTAAGCGGTTCAGCGGCCATCAGCGAGACGCGGGACATACGTCTGGCCTCAACCCTTCGTGGCACCGATTCGGCTGCATCGATGCGCGGCCACGTTAGGGTGAAAATCCGCAGGGTAACCGCTGGCGTCACCCTAGCGCGTGGGGATGCATGACCTATACGATAGTAGGAGCGAATGATCATTCGCCCCTACCTGCCTGAAGATGGGCGGAGCCGGGTCAGCCCGCAAGGGTGTGATCATCCGTGCCGGTCGGTGAAGATGCGATAGATGCCGCTGCAGGTCGCGCAGACATTCCCCTGCTCGTCCATTACCTCGCCTTGAGCGAAGACGAGGTTCCGCCCACCACTGATCACCCGCGCCGTGCCGACGACCTGTCGCTCCGCCTCGAGCATGCGCAGGTACGTGATGTTCAGCGAGACGGTCACCTGGCCGACGATATCCTCACGGCTCGAGAAGACCGCCGTCCCCAGCAACCCATCGAACAGGTAGGCGATGATCCCGCCGTTCACCGCGCCGGTGCCGCCGCCACCACGGTGGTGCTCCTCGACGAGCAGCTCGATCCGCGCGCGACCGTCCCTGGCCTCGACGATGCGCAGGCCCGGCCAGCGGAAGAATGGCTCGGCGTTCCACTCGGCGACCCAGCGATCTCCCTCTCGCATCCTCAAACCCCGCTCCCAACGCTGCTCTCTCCACACAACCGCCCCTGCCCGACAGGGCGAGGGGCGGCAACCATTGTGCGATTGTACCGAACGGCCAGGAGCGGCTAGGTCCGAGCACGCAGCTCGGGGAAGTCCTCTTCCCAGAACTCGCCAGGCGCGCGCTCCCCCTCGGCGCGAAGCTGCTGCTCGTAGGCCCGCAGCTCCACACGCCGGATCTTGCCGGAGATCGTCTTCGGCAGATCAGCGAACTGCAGCCGGCGCACCCGCTTGTAGGGCGCTAGCCCGTTGGCCTGTTCCTCTCCTCTTTCTCTTCGCCTCCCCCTACGACTCGGTTATGCGCATCGTGAGGGAGACGTCTGTTGCATTGACCAGGGCGAGATAGATCGGACAGCGCTCCTGCCAGACTTGGAAGAGCTTCCGGACTTCGCTCTCCCCGTCGGGCGACTGGATCTGGATCTCGATCCGAACGTTCTGCAAATCCGGTACGGCGCCGGCCATGCCGAGCAGGCCACGGGCATCGGCGTCACACTGGGCCGTCGCTTCCACCGCATCGACGCGAATACCAAGCTGCGGTGCCAGGGTGTCACGAATGAACACAACAGCGCAGCCGGCGAGCGCGCTCAGCAGCAGCGCTGTGGGGCTAGGGGCTTGATTTGTGCCGCCCAGCGGCTGAGGCAAATCAGCACGCCACGAGAACGACCCAGCCTCCATCACGGCCTGGCTCTCCTCGGCTCGCGCCTTGACGGTCGGCGTGCTCTTGGCCTTAGCTGGCTGCTCTTCCCAGAGGCGGAAAGTCTCACGAATGGTTTCCGGCATCATCGTTAATCCTCCAAGCTGGTCGTCCACTTCGTTCAGCCATGCGCCCTTGCTTAGCTGATCCGGGGACTGCTCTACAGCGCCAAGAGCTGCCCCTGAAACAATTGCGGGTTCAGCCGTAAGCTATCAAAGAAGGTCCCGCGCGCCGTTGAACGGATCTTAGTCTTCGGCACGATCGTCATGCTTGATCCCTTGTTGCCATCCTTCCCTACTATGCTTTCTCGACACGGCCATAGCGTCGCGTGACCCACCTCGCTGGCTATCAGCTTCCGCCACTCTCCCCCGCAAACTCCCGCGTTGACCGGATGTTCGCTCGCGCAGGCT
>BEIC01000009.1 GCA_002898875.1 bacterium HR26 | reverse complement strand
CATCGATGGCCGCACCGTCGCCGTCTTCTCGCAGGACTTCACCGTCTTCGGCGGCAGTCTGGGCGAAGCCTTCGCCGCCAAGATGGTGAAGGTGATGGATCTCGCGCTCAAGATCGGCTGCCCGATCATCGGGATCAACGACTCAGCCGGTGCCCGGATTCAAGAGGGGGTCGAGGGGCTGGCTGGGTACGGTGAGGTGTTCTACCGCAACGTTCAGGCCTCGGGCGTGATCCCGCAGATCTCCATCATCGCCGGCCCGTGCGCCGGCGGAGCCGTCTACTCGCCGGCCATGACCGACTTCGTGTTCATGGTGCGTGGTGTCGCGCAGATGTTCATTACCGGCCCCGACGTGATCCGCACGGTGACCGGCGAGGAGGTCACGCACGAGCAACTCGGCGGTGCCGATACGCACACCGGCGTAAGCGGCGTGGCACACTTCGCTGCCGACGATGAGGACCAGCTCTTCCAGCAGGTGCGCGCGCTGCTGAGCTTCCTGCCGTCGAACAACCTGGAGGACCCGCCGTACGTGATGCCAACTGATGACCCGGAGCGCGAAGACCCGGCGCTCGATGACCTGGTGCCGGAGATCAGCAGCAAGCCGTACGACATGCACGAGGTCATCGCCCGGATCGTGGACGACGGCGAGTTCTTCGAGGTGCAGCCGGCCTGGGCGCAGAACATCATCATCGGCTTCGCTCGTCTGGATGGCTATCCGGTCGGCATCGTCGCGAACCAGCCTCGGGTGCTGGCCGGCACGCTCGATATCGATGCCTCGGTGAAGGCGGCGCGGTTCGTGCGCTTCTGCGACGCCTTCAACATCCCGCTGATCACGCTGGTGGACGTGCCGGGCTTCCTCCCTGGCACCCAGCAGGAATACGGCGGGATCATCCGCCACGGCTCCAAGCTGCTCTACGCCTACTGCGAGGCCACAGTGCCAAAGCTCACCGTGATCACCCGCAAGGCCTATGGTGGCGCCTACGTGGTAATGGCGTCGCGGGCGCTGCGCTCGGACTTCAACCTGGCCTGGCCGACTGCCGAGATCGCGGTGATGGGCCCGGAAGCCGCGGTGAACCTGCTCTTCCGGCGCGAGCTGGAAGCTGCCGAAGATCCCGAGTCTCGCCGGCGGGAGCTAGTCGCCGAGTACGAGCAGCAGTTCGCGACCCCCTACCAGGCCGCGGCCCGCGGCTATATCGACGACGTGATCCTGCCGCGGCAGACCCGCCCCTGGCTGATCCGCGCGCTGCGGGTCGCCCGGGAGAAGCGAGTGAGCCGGCCGGCTCGCAAGCACGGGAACATCCCGCTGTGACGGAGCAGCGCAAATGACGGTGAGACGAGACGACGTCACGGTCCTCGTGCAGCCGGAGTCTGAGCCGGCTGAGCTCGCGGCTCTCCTTGCAGCGCTCCGTCGTCACCGCTCGCGGAAGAGCTTGGTCGTAGGCCCGGCGCCGGCACTGGGGCGCTGGCGACGGCTGGGACGCGTCGCCAGCGCGTGGCGGCCGGCCGCAGGCTGGCGAGAGGTGGCTCGTTCGGAAGGGGTGGGCTACGCTGGCGGAGTGCTGTGAACGTGAGCGCGCCGCTCCGTGGGGCCGGTGAGCCGGGTCGAGGCGGGCGGACGCGTGAGCTGTCGAGATCAGGAGGGGGAGGGCGCTCGACGCCCGTGCGCATATGCCTGAGGCTGTAAGCCGGATGATGAAGGTGCTGGTGGCAAACCGCGGCGAGATTGCGCTGCGGGTGATGCGCGCCTGCCACGAGCTGGGTATCCCCTGCGTGGCCGTCTACGGTGAGGGTGAGCAGCAGGCGCCGCACGTGCGCTACGCCGATGAGGCCTGGCGCATCCCCTCGGATGCCCCGCTCCCCTACCTCGATATCGAGGCGTTGCTCGGAGTAGCCCGGCGGGCCGGCGCCGAAGCCGTGCATCCGGGCTACGGTTTCCTGGCCGAGAACGCCGACTTCGCCCGTGCTTGCGCGGACAGCGGGCTGGTCTTCATCGGCCCGCCAGCCGAGGCGATCGCGCTGATGGGGGACAAGGTCACGGCGCGCCGCGTGGCGGCTGAGGCTGGGGTGCCGATCGTGCCCGGCACGAGCGGCCCGGTGACGGCCGAGGAGGCGCGCGCGTTCGGTGACGCGCACGGGTACCCGATCGCGATCAAGGCCGCGGCGGGTGGTGGCGGGCGGGGCTTCCGGGTCGCCTGGGGGCCGGATGAGGTAGAGGCGGCCTGGCTCGGCGCCAGCGGCGAGGCGGAGCGCTACTTCGGGAACCCGGCAGTCTACGCCGAGCGCTACTTCGACCATCCGCGCCATATCGAGATCCAGGTCTTCGCCGATGCCCACGGGCAGGTGGTGGCACTGGGCGAGCGCGACTGCTCGATCCAGCGCCGGCATCAGAAGCTGATCGAAGAGGCGCCCTCGCCAGCGCTCGACCCGGAGACCCGCGCGCGCATGTGTGCCGCCGCGGTCCGGCTGGCGCGACGGGTAGGGTACGTCAACGCCGGGACGGTTGAATTCCTGTACCAGGACGGCGAGTTCTACTTCCTGGAGATGAACACCCGCATCCAGGTGGAGCACCCGGTGACCGAGGAGATCACCGGGATCGACCTGGTCAAGGAGCAGATCCTGGTGGCGATGGGCCGGCCGCTCTCGTTCGCCGAGCCGATCGGCTTCGCTGGGCACGCGATTGAGTGCCGGATCAACGCCGAGGATCCGGCCCACGGCTTCGCGCCCGCTCCCGGGACGGTCGTCGCCTGCCGATTGCCGGCTGGCTTCGGGGTGCGGGTGGACGGTGCCATCGAGCCGGGCTATCAGGTACTGCCCCAGTACGACTCTCTCCTGGCGAAGTTGATCGTGTGGGGGCGCGATCGCGGGGAAGCGCTCGCCCGGCTGCGCCGGGCGCTGGCCGACTTCTCGGTCGAAGGGCTGCCGACGACCGTGCCGTTCCACGCGCGCGTCGTCAAGCACCCGACGTTCGTCCAGGGCGACTACGACACGCGCTTTCTGGCGCGGTATCCGGAGGTGCTGGAGGGGCTGGAGCAGCCGGTCGGCATCGGAAATCCAGGCTCGCCGGATCAGCGCGTCGCCGAGACCTATATCGTCGAAGTGGCGGGCAGGCGCTTCGACGTGCGCATCTACGGGCCGCCGCTGAGCAACCCGGCGCCGGGTAAGCGCGCGCCGCTGCCCGCTACTCGACCGGCAGGGCTGCGGGCCGGGAGCCGCGACGAGGTACGCAGCCCGATCCAGGGCACCGTGCTCAGCGTGGCGGTAGAGCCGGGGGCCAGAGTCGAGGCCGGTGCGCTTCTCTGCGTGATCGAAGCCATGAAGATGGAGAACGAGATCACCGCTCCGCACAGCGGTGTCGTGCGGGCGGTCGAGATCGCGCCTGGGCAGACCGTGCAGCCGGGCGCGCTCCTGGTCGTCATCGAGCCGGCCGGGTAGGCTGACCTTGAAGCCGGAGCTGGGCGCTGGGGATAGAGGGCCGGACGAGGGGGCGCGCCGGCGTAGCCACTCAGCCGGCGTTGTGCCTGTCCTAAGGGTCGAACAGTTTCGCGCGGTGGCGGCGCACGCCAGCATTGCCCGGCACTGAAGCACCGGGCTCACACCCCAAGCCCGCTGAAGCGGGCTCGCTGCGCCTCCTGGCGGGGACGCGTCCGCCTGGCCCCCGAAGCCGGCTTCAGCCGGCTTTTGGAGGTGAGCGCGGGGCTTCAGCCCCGTGCGGGGCGGCGCAAGCAGAGCGGAACAGCGTGCGAGGAACCGAAAGTGATCTCCCCTCAGGTGCCTGCCCCTTGACGTCGTCTCCCACCTGGCCCGCTGTCACCTCGGCGGTGGCGGGTCCAGGGCGGCTGGCGCCACCCGATGTACGGACGATTTGTACGAACATCAAGGAGTTGACAGAAGGTCATTGCGCCAGGGGGTGTACGTATGTATCATTGTGGACAACGGTGGGGGAAGGTGGGGATAAGTGGGGACCGCTGTGGAAAACAGGGTGGCTGAGTGGGGGATGGGCGTCCCGAAGCCGAGTGTCTTCTCGCTGGATTTCCCGGGCTCCTCACCGTTCAGGCGGGTAGCGCACCGTGCGCCGGGCTCGGTATGGCCAGGCTCCTCGCGGAACCGATGCCGGGTATGCAGACTGGACTTGACCTGCGATGTTTCTCGGCCGGTATAGCCACACCATCGATGAGAAGGGCCGCCTCGCGATCCCGGCCCGTTTCCGCGACCTCTTCGGAGGCGAGGCGGTCCTGACCCGCGGGATCGATCGCTGTCTCACGCTCTATCCGATGGCTGCCTGGCGCCCGCTGGCCGAGAAGGTCTCCGCGCTGTCGATCAGCGATCCGGACGCCCGCACCTTCCGGCGCATGGTCTTCGCCGAGGCGACGGTGGTCCAGTTCGACCGTCAAGGGCGTATCCTGCTTCCCCCGGAGCTGCGTGACTACGCCGGGCTGGAACGCGATGCCGTCGTGGTTGGCGTGAACACCTACGTTGAGATCTGGAGCCCACCCGCCTGGTCGGCCCAGGCGGAGATGATCGAGCGCGAGGGCGCCTCGATTGCCCAGCGCCTGGCGACGCTGATCTAGCGTGCGGCACACAGCGGCCGGGAGATCCTCGGCTCCGATACCTTTTCCGGCAAGAGCGCGGAGCACGACGATGATCGAGAGGATCATCACCACAATCTACCCGGAGGCGTCGCCGGCTGGGTCCGGAGGGCAGTCGCTCCACCAGCCGGTGCTGCTTCGCCAGGCGATCGAGCTGCTGGCCGTGCGCCCTGGAGGGCGCTATATCGACGCGACCTTCGGTGGGGGAGGGCATACGCGCGCCATTCTGGAAGCGAGCGCGCCCGACGGCGTGGTGCTGGCGATCGATGCCGACCCCGAGGCGATCGCGCGTGCCGAAGCGCTGGCTCGCGAGTTCCCGGGCCGGGTGGTTCCCTGCCATGGCAACTTCGCCGCGCTGGCTGAGCTGGCTCGCGCGCGCGGCTTTGCCGAGGTCGATGGGGTACTCTTTGACCTCGGTCTCTCCTCGTTCCAGCTTGCCGCTCCGAGCCGTGGCTTCTCGTTCCAGCTCAGTGGCCCGCTCGACATGCGCTTCGATCCCACACGTGGTCAGCCGGCCTCGGTCATCGTCAACACCTGGCCCGCCGAGCGGCTGGCCGAGCTGCTTGCCCGCTACGGCGAGGAGCCACGGGCGCGGCGGATTGCCCGGGCCATCGTCGAGGCGCGGCAGCGCGCGCCGATCGAGACGACCGGTCAGCTTGCGGAGATCGTGAGCCGCGCTGTGGGCCGTCGCCGGGGCATCCACCCGGCGACGCAGACCTTTCAGGCGCTGCGGATCGCTGTCAACCAGGAATTGGAAGCGCTGGAGGCGGGCCTCGCGGCGGCGGTCGAGCTCCTGCGGCCGGGTGGACGGCTGGTGGTGATCTCCTTCCACTCGCTCGAGGATCGCCTGGTCAAGCAGTTCCTGCGGGCGGAGTCGCAGTCGTGCCGTTGCCCACCTGGTGTGCCGGTCTGTGTGTGCGGGCAGCAGCCCAGGCTTCGAATCCTGACCCGCAAGCCGGTGCGGCCGGACCCGGAGGAAGTTCAGGCCAACCCGCGGAGCCGAAGCGCGCGCCTGCGGGCAGCGGAGCGACTCCCATGAGCACGACGGTGAGGCCGCGAACCAGCGTGCGGACCGTAGCGTCACCGCCGGAGGGCGAGTCGCGTGCCGCGAGGGCCGTACGGGCTGCCGGTGGATTGAGCAACGTGGCGATCGCGGTGATCGTGGCGCTGGCACTGGGCGGGTTAAGCGTGCTCTATCTGATTCAGACGAGCCAGGTCGTCCAGCTCGGCTATCAGCTCACTCACCTCCAGGAAGAGCATGATGCGCTGGTTCTGGAGAACTCGCGCCTGCGCTACGAAATCGCTCGCTACCAGTCACTGGATACCATCGAGCAGACGGCGCGCAATGAGCTGGGCATGGTGCCGGTGCGGCGCACGCTGTTCCTCGAGGTCGAGCGGCCGGCGACGTCTGAGCTGACGCCGGTTGCCGAGTCAACACCGGAGGTAGTGCCCCGCTGGCAGCGCCTCTGGGATCATATCTGGGGCATCGGCCGGGCGCGGGATCCCGAGGACCCCGCGCCGGCGAGTGGGCAGGGGGGCGAGTGATGCAGCGGCCGGGAGGGATCTCGCCGCGGCGAATCTACCTGCTGTACGCCTGCTTCGTGCTCTTCGCCGGAGCGGTGGGCTATCGCGTCTTCTCCTTCCAAGTGATGCAGGGGCCGGCGCTCGCCCAGCGGGCAGAGGAGTTCCGCTACCGCGAGGACCTCGTGCCGGCGCATCGTGGCGATATCCTCGATGCCCGCGGTCGCGTACTCGCCACGGATGTGCCCGCCGATCGGGTCTCAGCCATCATCCAGGAAGTGGAGGATCCCCGGCGGACGGCACAGTTGCTCGCGCCGCTGATCGGTCGGAGCGAGGAAGACATCTTCGCCGCCTTGACTCAGCCCGATAAAGAGTGGGTCGTTCTGCAGCGGCGGCTGTCTCCGGAGGCGTCGCAGCGGATTCGCGAGCTGAATCTCCCTGGGATCGTGCTCGACCCCGAGCCACGCCGTGTCTATCCGATGGGCGACTTCGCGGCGCAGGTGATCGGCTTCGTTAACTGGGAGTATGTCGGGGCGTACGGGATCGAGGCGGCCTACGACCACGTGGTCGGTGGCGTCCCCGGGCAGTTGATCGGCGAGCGCGACGCCGCGGGTAACGTGATCGCGCTCGGGCACAGCGTCTGGAACCCGCCGCGAGATGGCGCCACGCTCGTGCTCACGATCGATAGCGCGGTGCAGCGCATCGCCGAGCAGGCGCTCGCTGAGGCCGTCCGGGAGCAGGAGGCGGCCGGCGGGACGATCATCGTGCAGGATCCAAGAACCGGCGCGATCCTCGCCATGGCGAGCCTGCCATCGTTCGATCCGAACCACTTCGAAGATGTCGAGGATCCGGCACTGTTCGGCAACCCCGCCGTGTCGGCCGGCTACGAGCCGGGCTCTACGTTTAAGATCATCACCATGGCACTCGGGCTCGATGCTGGCGTGGTGACGCCAAGCACCACGGTCGATGGTGGCGCCTATCGCGAGCTGCCCGACGGCACCCGGATCTACAATGCGCTCCACCAGGAGTTCGGGGTGGAGACGATGACGGATGTGCTGGCTCACTCCAGCAATGTGGGCGCGATGTTCGTGGCGGATCGGCTCGGCGCCGAAACGTTTTACCAGGGCCTGCGCCGCTTCGGGTTCGGGGAGCCGACCGGGATCGACCTGCCGGCCGAGTCGGGCGGCATTGTGCATGCTCCGGACAGCCCGCTCTGGTCGCTGACCACGTTCTACACGAGCGCCTTCGGCCAGGGGTTGACCGTGACGCCGATCCAGCTTGTCAACGCGGTCTCGGCTATCGCCAACGGCGGCACCTTGATGCGCCCGTATGTAGTGCAGGAGATCCGGGACGGCGAGCGCACGAGAGTGGCGAACCCTCAGCCGATCCGGCAGGTCGTGCGCCCGGAGACAGCGCAGCAGCTCACCGACATGCTGGTCCAGGTGATGGAGACGGAGTACCGAGACAAGTTCGGTATCCCGGGGTACCGGATCGCCGCCAAAACGGGTACAGCCGAGATCCCGTCGCCGGCCGGAGGCTATGAGACCGGCACCGGTTCGACGATCGCCTCGGTGGTCGGGTTCGGCCCGGAGGAGGACCCGCAGTTTACCGTGCTGGTGAAGATCGACCGGCCGAAGAAGTCGCCCTGGGGCGAGCGGGCAGCCGGGCCGGCTTTCCGTAAGGTGTTCCAGGAGCTGTTCTTGCTCTACGGCATCCCGCCGAGCGAGCCGGACGAGCTGACCGCTGGATCGTGACGCTCGCCGGCGATCATACTTGGCATGCAGGGTGGGGGTAGCTCTGAGTCTCCGATGCGCAGGCGTGCGACTCCGGGAATGGAGGGCGGCATCCGTGATCTCGCTACGCGATATCCTCGAGGGGAGTGGAGGCGTCCTCCGCGGGAACGCTCACCCCGATCTGCTCCTGCGGCATGTCCGGCATGACTCCCGGGAGGTCGAGCCGGGCGACCTGTTCGTCGCGATCGTCGGCGAGCGGCACGATGGCCACGACTTCATCCCGGACGCGCTGGCCCGGGGCGCGCGTGCGGTCATGGCCGACCGTCTGCACGCGCCGTCGCTCGAGGGGCTCTCGGTGCCGGTGATCGTCGTCGACGATACAGTGGCTGGGTTGCAGCGCCTAGCATCGTACTGGCGCTCGCTGTTCAACGTGCGGGTCATCGGGATCACCGGGAGCATCGGCAAAACCAGCACGAAGGAGGCGGTAGCGTCGGTCGCGTCGCAGCGCTACGAGGTGGTGCGTACCCGGCGCAGCTACAACACCGACATCGGCGTATCCCTGGCGCTGCTCGAGATCACCCCTGACACCGAGGTCGTCGTGCTGGAGCTGGGTGAGGCGTATCGGCTGAACGAGGTGCGCGAGCTGTGCCAGATCGGCCGGCCGTCGATCGGCGTCGTGACCAACGTCAGCTACTCGCACCTGGGCCGGATGGGCACGATCGAGGCGATCGCCGAGAGCATCGCCGAGTTGCCCGAGTCACTGCCGGACGACGGCGTGGCAGTGCTGAACGGGGACGACTTCCGGGTCCGTGCTATGGCGGAGCGGTGCCGCTGCCCCGTCATGCTCTATGGGCTGGCTCCGGACTGTACGGTGCGGGCGGAGGCGATCGAGAGCCACGGGCTGGCCGGCATCTCCTTCGACCTGATCCTGGACGGCCAGCGCAGCCGCGTACGACTGCCGCTGCTCGGCAGGCACAGCGTACACACTGCTCTGGCCGCCATCGCGACCGGTCGTGCCCTGGAGATGACGCTCGATGAGATCTTGCCGGGCTTCAGTGACCCGACGGTGCAGGTCCGGCTGCTCACGGTACCAGGTATCAACGGCTCCACGATCCTCGACGATACCTATAATGCCAATCCGACCTCGTGCCTGGCGGCGCTGAGCCTGCTGGCAGAGATCCCCGCCAAGCGGCGCATCGCTGTCTTCGGCGACATGTACGAGCTCGGCTGGTACGAGGAGGAGGGGCACCGGCTGGTCGGCCGCCGGGCCGCGACGGTGGTCGATCGGTTGTTCACGCTCGGCCCGCGTGCCCGGCTGATCGCCGCTGAGGCGGTCAGCGGCGGCCTGCCGGCGGTCGCGGTCGTCGCGACCGAGGACCGGCGGGAGCTGGTCGATCTCCTGCGGGATACGCTGGAGCCGGGCGACTTCGTGCTGGTGAAGGGAGCGCGGGGGATGCGGATGGAAGAGATCGTCGAAGCGTTGCGAGCCCCTCGTCAGCAGGTGGAAGAGGTGAAGTGAGCGAGCTGATTGGAGTCATCGGAGGCGCGTGGGCGCTCCTCCGAGATCACAGCGTTCTCCCGCGCGATCCGGGCGAAAACCTTGCGCTGTCGCTGGCGCTCTCCGGCGTGGCTTTTCTGATGACCGTCCTGGTGGGTGCTCCCTACATCCGGTGGCTGCGCACGCACAACATCGGCAAGCGGATCCGCATCGAGGGGCCGGAGGGGCACTTCTACAAGATGGGCACGCCGACGATGGGTGGCTTCATGATCACGGTGCCCGTCATCCTCCTGACGCTCATCTTCAATCTGGCCGGCCGGCTCTCGATGCTCCTGCCGCTCGGTGTGCTGATCGGCACTGCGACGCTCGGGGCCATCGATGACCGGATGAATCTCGTCGGCGGCTCGCGCACCGGGATGACGGCCCGCTTCAAGATGGCCTGGCTCTTGCTCTTCTCACTGATCAGCGCGCTGATCCTGCACTTCCCGCTCGGGCTGCGCAGCATCTATATCCCGGTGCTCGGCAAGTACGATATTGGTCTCCTCTATATCCCGATCGCGGTGATCGCAATCGCCGGCACGGCCAACGCGGTAAACCTGACCGACGGCCTCGACACGCTGGCCGGCGGGACCGCCGCTGTCGCTTTCACTGCCTATGGGATCATCGCCTTTCTGCAGGGGCAGATCCAGGTGGTGACCTTCTGCTTCACGATGGTCGGATCGCTGCTTGGCTTCCTGTGGTACAACGCGCATCCGGCCCAGGTGTTCATGGGGGACACTGGCTCGCTCGCGCTCGGCGCGGCGCTGGCGACGGCGGCGTTCATGACCGGCCAGTGGCTGCTCCTGCCCTTGATCGGCATTGTCTTCGTTGCCGAGGCGGTCTCAGTCATGCTCCAGGTGGCCTACTTCAAGCTGACCGGTGGCAAGCGGCTCTTCAGGATGACGCCGCTGCACCATCACTTCGAGCTGCTCGGCTGGTCGGAGACGCAGATCACCCTGCGCTTCTGGCTCGTGGGCATGATGGCCGGTCTACTCGGCATGGCACTGGCCCTGATCTAGGGGTGTCCGATGGGTGAGCGCTCAACACCGCTCGATCTTCGCGGCAAGCGCGTGCTGGTCATGGGGCTCGGCACCCGCAGCGGCGGGCTGGGCGTCACCCGCTGGCTGGTGGCCCAGGGAGCCGAGGTGACCGTGACCGACCTGAGGCCAGCGGATGCCCTGCGCCCGAGCGTGGACGCGCTCGCGGACTTGCCGGTTCGCCTGGTGCTGGGCGAGCACCGGCGCGAGGACTTCGAGCAGGCCGAGATCGTCGTCCGTAACCCGGCCGTGCCGCTGGACTCGCCGTGGCTGGCGCTAGCGCGGGACGCCGGCGCGCGGATCGAGATGGAGATGTCGCTGTTCTTCCGCGCCTGCCCGGTGCCGATCATCGGGGTGACGGGGACGAAGGGAAAGACGACCACCGCCACGCTCTGCGCCGAGATCCTGCGGGCCTGGCGCCCCGACACGGTGCTGGCTGGTAACCTGGGGCGCTCCGCTTTGGAGGCGCTGCCGTCGATCACGCCGGAGACGGTGGTGGTGCTGGAACTCTCGAGTTGGCAGCTCGAGGGGCTGGCCGAGCACGGGATGAGCCCGCACATCGCCGTGTTGACGATGATCAGCGAGGATCACCTGGACCGCTACCCATCGATGGAGGCCTACATCGAGGCGAAGTGCCACATCGCGCGCTTCCAGGGGCCGGGCGACTGGTTCGTCGTCAACCGGGCAGAGCCCCGCGCCTGGAGCTGTTGCCGGGTCGGCGCCGGCACCGTCGTGCCGTTCGGCCCTGACACCGGGGACTCGATTGGCGCCTTCCTCGCCGGCGACCGGCTGGTCTGGCGCTTCGCGGGGCAGGAGCACGAGATCTGCAGGCGGGACGAGTTGCCGCTCCCGGGCGACCATGTGGTGGCGAACGCGCTGGCAGCCATCGCCGCAGCGTGTCTGCGCGGCGCCGGCCCGGAGCATGCCCGCGAGGGGCTGCTGCGCGCCCGGCCGGTACCTCACCGGCTGGAGCTGGTCGCGACGGTGAAGGGCGTGGACTTCATCAACGACACGGCGGCGACGGCACCGGCCGCGGTACAGGCCGCGCTGGCGACCTATCGGCACCGTCCGGTCATTCTGATTGCCGGGGGTGCCGACAAGGGGGTCGACCTTTACCCGCTGGCTCGGGAGATCGCCACCGCGGTGCGCGCTGTCGTTCTGCTGGCCGGCACCGCGACGCCGGCCCTGCACGACGCGCTGCGCGAGGCGGGTGCGGTGGTCTATGGGCCGTGCAGGTCGATGGAAGAGGCGGTGAATCTGGCGACCGGACTGGCACGACCGGGGGACGTCGTGCTGCTCTCGCCCGGCTGTGCCAGCTTCGGCCTGTTCCGTGATGAATTCCATCGTGGGGAATCGTTCCGCGAGGCGGTACGCCGCCTGGCGGCGAGCGTGGCGAGTGAGGAGGGGGTGTGAGCGTGGCCGGTGCGCTGGCTCGCCCTCTCGTGGCGCTGTTCTCCCCGCCTGGAGAACGGCGCCGGTTGCATGAGCCCGATCTCTGGCTACTGGCGACGCTGCTGGTGTTGGCCATGTTCGGCACCGTTATGGTGTTCAGTGCCAGCTTCGCGCTCGGCGTCCGCCAGCCGGGCAGCAACGGCTACAGCTACCTGATTCGCCACCTGCTGTGGCTTACGGTCGGGCTGGTGGGCATGACGGTGGCCTATCTCATCGACTACCGCGTGTGGCGCCGCGTCTCGCTGCTGGGGATGGTGCTGGCCCTCGGGCTGCTCGCGCTGGTGCTGGTACCCGGGATTGGCGTCGAGATCTGGGGCGCGCAGCGCTGGATCCACGTTGGGCCGCTCTCCATCCAGCCGGCTGAGCTGGCCAAGCTGGCGCTGGTCATCTACCTGGCCGACTGGCTCGCCCAGAAGGGAGTGCGCATCCGGCAGTTCAGCTACGGGCTGGTGCCGTTCACCCTGCTGATCGGCCTGCTCGTCGGCCTCGTGATGCTTCAGCCCGACCTGGGCAGCTCGGCCGTTCTGGCCGTCATCGGGATCAGCATGTTCTTCGTCGCCGGGGCGCCACTGTTCCAGTTCGCGCTGCTGCTGGTATCCGGAGCAGCTGCGTTCCTGATGCTTGCCCTCAGCGCCCCCTACCGGAGAGACCGGCTCCTGCTGTTCCTCAGTCCCGATCGCGATCTCCTCGATCCGGAGAGCAAGCTTCTCGGCCTAGGGTGGCAGATCGCGCAGGCGCGTTTGGCATTCGGCAGCGGGGGGTTGTTCGGCGTGGGACTGGGAGCGAGCCGGCAGAAGTTTCTCTGGCTCTTCGCCGCCCACAGCGACGCCATCTTCGCGGTCATCGGCGAGGAGTTGGGTCTGGTTGGCTGCCTCTTCGTGATCGCGCTTTTTCTCTTCCTCGCCTGGCGAGGATACCGGATCGCTCGCAAGGCGCCTGACAGCTTCGGTTCCCTCCTGGCCGTTGGGATTACCACCTGGGTGATCGCCCAGGCTGCTATCAACATCGGCGGGATCACCTCGACGATCCCATTCACCGGCATCCCACTGCCGTTCCTAAGCTACGGCGGCTCCTCGCTCGCGGTCACGCTCACCGCGATGGGTATTCTGCTGAACATCTCGCGAGCGACGGTTCGCGCGCGCGAGTTCGAGCCAGGCGAGCGGGCCGCCGCGCCGCAACCGGAGAGATTCCCAACCCGCGTCCAGGCGCGGCCAGAGCTGAGCGGCGTGCCTGTCCACCGCGGGCCGGTGATGCGCGGCACATTCGGTCGTGGGCGACGGGTACGACCACGCCGCTGGGTACGGAGTGCTGGACCATGACATTGCGCTGGCCGTCGAATCTCGCCCATCTCGAGCCGCCGGCCCACGTCCACTTCGTGGGCCTCGGTGGGATCGGCATGAGTGGCCTGGCCCGGATGCTAGCTCAGCTCGGTTACCGGGTGAGCGGTTGCGACGCGGTAGACGCGCCGCTGCTCGATGTGCTGCGTGCCGAAGGGATCGTAGTCAGTCTGGGGCACGACCCGGCACACGTCGAGGATGCGGATCTCGTCGTCATAACCTCCGCCGTTCATGCTGACCATCCAGAGGTCGCCGCGGCGGTCACTCGACAGCGACCGGTGGTCAAGCGGGCAGCGCTGCTCGGCTGGCTCACGGCCGGAGCGACGTGTGTGGCGGTGGCAGGCACGCATGGGAAGTCCACGACGGCCGGGATGATTACCCTGATCCTGGAGCAGTCGGGCCAGTCTCCCTCGTTTGCCGTTGGCGCCGAAGTGCGCGATTTCGGCACGAATGCACGGCTCGGCAGCGGAGCGACCTTCGTCGTTGAGGCCGACGAGTACGACTACAGCTTCCTGCATCTCGAACCGGCGGTGGCCGTAGTACTGAACGTCGAGCACGATCATCCCGACCTGTTCCCGACGCCGGCCTCCGTCGAGGCCGCCTTTCGCCGCTTCCTGGAGCGCGTTCGCCCGGGCGGCACGGTGGTGCTCTCAGGCGATGATCCCGGCTGTCGACGGCTGGCGAATACGCTGGCGCTCTGCGAGGTGCGCATTGTGACCTTCGGGGCGAGCGGGCAGGTCGACTGGCGAGTCACGGGAGGGGCGGACATTGGGCTAGTCGGGCCGGATGGGAGAGCCTGGCGTTTGGGGCTTCGAGTGCCGGGTTGGCACAATCGGTTGAACGCGGCGGCGGCGGTAGCGGCGGCTGCTGCGCTGGGCGTCGAGCCGGAGACGAGCCTGCGGGCGCTGGAAGAGTTCTCCGGAGTCGCGCGCCGGTTCGAGCTCTGGGGACAGGGCCAGGGGATTGCGGTGATCGTCGATTACGCTCACCACCCCAGCGAGATACGCGCGACGATCGCGGCGGCGCGGGAGCGCTATCCCGGCGCGCGGCTGTGGGTGATCTTCCAGCCGCACACGTATAGTCGTACTCGCGCCTTCTTCAGCGAGTTCGCATCCGCACTGGGGCTGGCCGATCAGGTGATCCTGACGCCGGTGTACGCGGCCAGGGAGGTCGACCCCGGCGATGTTCCACTCGAGCGCCTGGCGCTCCGCATCGAGCCAGGGCCAGCGCGGCTGGCAGCGAGTCCCCGCGCAGCCGCTCAGCTCGCTGCCGAGCTGGTGGAGCCCGGGGACGTTGTACTCGTGCTTGGAGCCGGCGATGTCTGGAAGGCGGCCCCCGCCTTGCTCGAGTACCTCGGAGGAAGACCGTGACCAAGGCAATCACGGTGCCCACTGAGCGAGGGGTGCTGACCATCAAGCGGGATCAGCCGATGTCGCTGTACACGACATTTCGTATCGGCGGCCCGGCTGACTTCCTGACGCGGGCCGGGTCGGAGCCGGAGTTGCTGGCCGCGCTCGACTGGGCCGAGCGCCACGCTCTGCCGGTCACAGTGATCGGTGGAGGCAGCAACTTGCTCGTGGGCGATCGCGGCATTCGCGGGCTGGTGATCCTGGTGCGCGCGCCGGGAAGCGCCCTCGATGGCCAGGTCGATATCGTTGTCGAGGCCGGTCGTGCGCGGCTGGCGGTTCCTGCCCAGGCGCCGATCTCCTGGCTCGGGCACTTCACCGCCTCCCGCGGCTGGGCTGGACTCGAGTGGGCCGCTGGCCTGCCAGGGGTAGTCGGCGGTGCGGTGGTGAACAATGCCGGAGCCCACGGGGGAGAGATGGCCGATCACCTGGTCAGCCTGGAGCTGCTCGACCTGGCGGAGAAGCGCGTCACGCGCTGGAGCCGTGAGCAGCTTCAGGCACGCTACCGGTATACCGTGCTCAAGTTCGAGCCGAGGCCGCGACGCTGGGTCGTGCTCCGGGCGACGTTCGAGCTCCTGCCCGGGGACCGAGGAGAGCTCACCGCCCGAGCGGCCTCCTACGCGCAGTGGCGTCGCCGGGCCCAGCCGACCGGCGCCTGTGCCGGATCGGTGTTCACGAATCCCCCTGGGACATATGCTGGCTACCTGATCGAGCAGGCCGGGCTCAAGGGACGCCAGGTCGGCGGCGTGCGGGTCTCGGAGCTGCATGGCAACTTCTTCATCAACACCGGGAATGCCACCGCGGCTGACGTGCGCGCGTTGATCGCGCTGATCCAGGACGAGGTCTTTCGCCGGTTCGGCATCGAGCTGGTGCCGGAGATCGAGGAGATTGGAGAGGCCTGACATGTCGCGCAAGATCCGCGTCGGCGTCATCTTCGGCGGTCGGTCAGGCGAGCATGATGTCTCGCTCCGGTCGGCGCAGGCGGTCATGCGAGCGATCGACCGCGAGCGGTTCGAAGTCATCCCGATCGGTATCACGCGCGAGGGGCGCTGGCTGGTGGGCGGCGACCCGCTGCGGGCGCTGGCCGAGCGGTCGCGCCTGCCGCTGGAGCTGGAGCCAGGGGAAGCCGAGGAGTTGGGAGGGAGCGGATTGCCGGCGAGGCTGGGCTCGCGGTCGCTCGCGGTGACCGAGCCCTCCTGGACGCGCAGCGTGGATGTCGTCTTCCCGGTGCTGCACGGCCCGAACGGCGAGGACGGCACGGTGCAGGGGCTGCTGGAGCTCGCCGACATTCCCTACGTGGGCTGCGGCGTGCTGGCCTCGGCCGTGGCGATGGACAAACCGACGGCGAAGCGACTCTTCGCCCAGGCCGGCCTGCCGGTAGCGCGCTGGTTTGCCCTGACCTGGCGCGAGTGGGTACGTGACCCGGGGGCGGTCGCCCGACGCGTCGAGCGCGAGCTCGGCTACCCGTGCTTCGTCAAGCCGGCCAACCTGGGCTCGAGCGTCGGCGTGAGCAAGGTGCACGCACCAGAGGAGCTCCCAGCGGCCATCGAGGAAGCGAACCGCTACGACCGGAAGATCGTGATCGAGGAGGCGATCGATGCGCGCGAGCTCGAGGTCAGCGTGCTCGGCAACGACGATCCGATCGCCTCGATCGTGGGAGAGATCGTGCCGGCGCGGGAGTTCTATGACTACGAGGCCAAGTATGTGGACGACCGGTCGCAACTGCTGATACCGGCGCCGATCACGGAGGAGCAGGCCGAGACGGCACGGGCGATGGCCGTGGCCGCCTTCAAGGCGATCGACGGGGCCGGGATGGCGCGGGTCGACTTCTTCCTGGAGCGTTCGACTGGGCGGATCGTGGTCAACGAGATCAATACGATCCCTGGGTTCACAGCGATCAGCATGTATCCCAAGCTCTGGGAAGCCAGCGGGCTCTCGTTCCGTGACCTGGTCACCCGGCTCATCGAGCTGGCGCTGGAGCGACATCAGGAGCGGGCGGCTCGGTGCCAGGCGTGGATGTAGGCCAACCCGGCATCGCTGCGCGCGGACACCGGCGGTCGCGTGGCCGGTTCGGTCGCTTCCTGCGCCGGGGCACCGTCACCGGACGCCTGCCTGCTTTCTTGCTAGCGGTCGGGCTGAGCGTCCTGGTGGCCGGCTTCTTGAGCGCGAAGGAGTATACCGTCCGGTCGGTGGTCGTCTACGGGAACCAGCTCACGTTCGTGGATACAATCGTGGCCAGTAGCGGAGCCCTTGGACAGCCACTCTTCTGGCTCGACACCGAGGCAGTCGCGCAGCGCGTCGCTGCGCATCCGGCTGTGGCTGCCGCCGAGGTGCGCGCCGTGTTCCCGGATCAGGTCGTGATCCGGCTACATGAGCGGGAGCCGATCGTCGTCTGGCGCCAGGGCGAACAGGCGGTGCTGGTGGATCGAGAGGGGTGGGTGATCGCAGCCGGCGATCGCTCGGAATTGCCGCACATCGAACAGGTGGAGGGAGCGCTTCCGGCTCCAGGAACCAGGTTGCCGGCCGGTGTCGTGCAGGCGGTCATCGTCCTGCGGGAGCGGCTTGGGCAGCGGGCAGTGGCGTTCGAGTACTCGGAGCAGACGGGGATCAGCGTCGAACTCAATAATGGCCGGATCGTCCATTTCGGCATGGCCGAGCGGTTGCCGGAGCAGCTCCAGGTGTTGGAGGCAATCGAGCAGGCAGGGGTGGACTGGGCCAATCTCGACTTGCGTGACCCTGAGCGGCCCGTGCTCTGGTGAGCATAGTGAAGATGAGGGCTTTCACGGCAAATGAGCACAGTTGTAGGAGATAGGGGGTGCGGTTTACACGCGGCGGGGCTGTGCTATACTGCGACGTATACCACAGTGGTGGGATGGGAACGAGCAGGAACCGGTCGTCACCGTACAGCTAATACTTGCCAAAACTGGTTCCAGGGCTTCGTGGGTGGGCGAGGAGCGAGCGTACCACCCCGGTCAAGCGTGGTTCGCTGAGTGCCGGCGCTCGGTTACGGGAGACAGGAGGCCGGCACAGAGTGCAATGTGGTCTAAGCTGGCCGTGAGCTGGGAACCCGACAGCACACGGCCGCGGTGCGGTAGAGTGTTGGGCGGGGAGCTGGGGCGCGTTCGAGGGTAGTGGAGGTTGGGCATGTTCAGCGCGCACGACGAGGAATTCACCCCGAACAACTTCGCGCGGATCAAGGTGATCGGCGTTGGTGGCGCTGGGGGAAACGCCATCAACCGCATGATCGAGGCCGGTGTTGACGGCGTCGAGTTCATCGCGATCAACACCGACGCGCAGGCGCTCTTGAACTCGTTGAGTCCGCTCACTATCCGGATCGGCGACAAGCTCACGAAAGGGCTGGGAGCCGGCGGGCGGCCGGAGATCGGCGAGCGGGCCGCTGAGGAGAGCGCCGATACCCTGGCCGAGGCTGTTCGCGGCGCAGACATGGTGTTCATTACCGCCGGCATGGGCGGTGGGACGGGGACGGGCGCCTCACCGATCATCGCTCGTCTGGCTCGCGAAGCCGGCGCCTTGACCGTCGGCATCGTGACCAAGCCCTTCGACTTCGAAGGAGCCAAGCGACGCCGGATTGCCGACGAGGGGATCGCGGTACTGCGCGAGCACGTGGACGCGCTGATCACGATTCCGAATCAACGGCTGGTCACCTTCGTCGATCCCAAGACGCCGTTCTCTGAAGCGTTCCGGATCGCCGACGATGTGCTGCGCCAGGGCATCCAGGGGATCTCGGAGCTGATCACCAAGCCGGGGCTGATCAACCTGGATTTCGCCGACGTCAAGACCATCCTGCGCGATGCCGGCTCGGCGTTGATGGCGATCGGCCGTGGGACAGGTGAGAACCGCTGTGTGGACGCGGCGCGGGCCGCGATCGAGAGCCCGCTGCTGGAACTCGGCATCGATGGGGCCACGCGGGTGCTCTACAACATTACCGGTGGCCCGGACCTGTCGATGGCTGAGGTCAACGAGGCGGCCGAAGTGATCCGGGCGACCGTCGACGAGGAGGCCGAGATTATCTTCGGCGCCAGTCCGGATGAGGCGATGGGGCGCGATGTGACGATCACGCTGATCGCTGCCGGCTTCACCGGCACCGGTCAGCAGCGGCGCGCGCGACCGGCCGAGCGGCGCTTCCGCTCGGAGATGGCCCGCACGCAGGCTCCGCCGCGCACCCCGATCCTTCCGGACGACGAGTGGTCGGAGCCGTCGATTCTGCGCTTTTTGCGCGAGCGGTAGGCCGACGCTGTGGCGACCCGCCATCCGCGCCGACGCTGGTGAGCCACGCTGCTCGCCTGGGAACACGAATGTAGGGAATAACCGTGCGGTGCCCCTATTGTGGTGCTCGAGACAGTCGTGTCATCGATTCCCGTGAGCTTGGGAGCGGTGACAGTATCCGTCGCCGGAGGGAATGCCCCGCCTGCGGTCGGCGCTTCACGACCTATGAGCGGGTCGAGCCGAGCGGGCTGATGGTGATCAAGCGCGACGGGCGGCGGGAGGAGTTCGACAGCCGCAAGCTGCGCGACAAGCTGCGGCTGGCGCTGACCAAGCGACCGGTCTCCCAGGAGGAGGTCGACCGAATCGTCGCCACCGTCGAGCGCGAGCTGCTGGCCATGGGCACAGTTGAAGTGCCCAGCACGGTCATCGGCGAGATCGTGCTTCGCGAGCTGAAAGAGCTGGACGAGGTGGCGTACATCCGCTTCGCCTCGGTCTACCGGCGCTTCGCCGACCTCGAAGATCTTCGCCGTGAGATGGAGGCGCTCGGCGGACGGCGCAGCGAAAGCGTCGGCTCGTAATCACATGCTCACGCTACACGTGCTGACCGAGGACGGCCGACCGGTCGAACGCCTCGTTTACCGCAACGAGCGCGGGGGCCGCTTTCACTATCGCCCTCCACGCTTCCAGATCGTGGCAGAGCTACGCGACCTCGCGCCCGACCGCGCGTTGCGCTACCGGCTCTCCCTGCCTGCAGGCTGGCTCGCGTTGCCGGATCAGCAGCTCAGCGCGCTCGGGGATCGGCCGGTGCTCTGGCTGGTCTTTCCCCAGGGAAGGCCACGAGCGTTCGAACACCAGATCTCGGTCACTGTCTTTGATCGGGGGCGAGCGATCGCGAGGGCTGAGCGATCGCTCGGAATCGAGCTCTACGGCGAGAGCCCGTTCGACCCAGCGCGCGATCGGCTTCCCTGGGCCAACCGCGCAAGCGAGTTCGGACCTGTCGAGCCGGACGAGCGGTACTTCCGGGCAACCTACCGGCTGGTGCTGTTCCCGGAGGCGTTCCGGCGCGGCCTCTATCGCATAGTGGTGCGAATGACGAGTGAAGGGAGCGGGCCACCCGGTGGGGTGTGCAGCGGCATGGCGCGGGCGGCGCTGGCGCGTAGCCTGGGCATGCTTCGCGCTGAGGGCGAGGAGCTGCGGGAGCAGGTTATCGTGCTCCACGGCCGCCAACTGACCGACCGTGCTCTGCTGGCGGGGACACTCCAGTTCTTCTGGCCCAGCCCGCGGCGAGCTTACCAACGCTTTATCGATGATCTGCTGCGCCGCGGCTGGAGCGATCTCTGCTTCGACGTGAACGTTCCGAAGCCGTGGCGCCGCGATGTCATCCGCGCGTTGCTCGGCCAGGGGCACACCGTGGTGCCCTATGCCTTCCGCCAGCGCGAGCCGGAGCAGGCCGAGGTACTCGTCTGGGATCCGAGCCGGCCGGAGGCTGCCGGGGAGACGGTGATCACCCTCGATCTCCAGCGCGACCGCTATCGCTACCCTCCGCTCGTCGACTACGAGGATGCCGTCACGATCGTCGCTGTCCGGCAGCACGCGTACCTGCATGGCCGGACGGCGATGCTCAGCAGCCTGGCCAGCCTCGTGCTCTTCTCCCCGAGAGCGCGGCGAGCCGCAATCGGTGTGGCCGCAAGCCTGGCCCTGAGCCTTGGATTGCTCAAGCTCGCTCGCCGATAGCGGGCTGGCGGTGTCACGGCAGCAGTATCCGGGTTGGCGGGCGCTGAGGGCGCTGGTCTAGCTCAGATGCTTCTCGATCTGCTGGAGCAGGCGCTGCTTGGGCTGCGCACCAATGATTCGCTCCACCGGCTGGCCATTCTTGTACAGGATCAGCGTGGGGATACTGCTGATCCCGAGTTGCATGGCCACGCGCATGTTCTCGTCGACGTTGACCTTGGCGACCTTCAAGGACTTGGCTTTCTCCTCGGCGATCTCTTCGAGGATGGGGGCGATCATTCGGCAGGGACCGCACCAGGCGGCCCAGAAGTCGACGAGGACTGGGATGTCGGACTGAAGGACCTCTTCCTCGAACGTCTCATCACTGACGTTTACCGGCTTGGGCATCTCCTTGCTCCCTCCGTCCGCCTCCCACGATGAGGCTCGGCCTTCACTATACGAGAACAGCGCAGTCGACGCCAATGTTCCCTTGGTGGCTTCTCTCCCGGCGGCTGCTATACTCCCGCTCTGGCATGGAGCTGGGACATGGGGCAAACGCCAACGATCGCGCTCGATGGAGCCTTCAGCCGGGAACCGCTGACCGGCAGCGGCCAGTACACGCTCGGCCTGTGGAGCCAGTTCTCGGCTGGGGATGTCTGCTGCCGGGTCGTGCTGTTGCTCCCCGGCTCGGGCAGTCCTGGCGCCGTCCCGCCGAGACTGCTCCGTACCGGTAAGCCGGCCAAGCTCTGGTGGGAGCAGCGCGGGGTCGTGGAGGCCGCGCAAGCAGCGGGCGCAGCGCTCCTGCACGTGCCCTACTTCGCCGGGCCGCTGCGCTCGCCGCTGCCCCTCGTCGTCACCGTGCACGACGTCATCCCCTTACTGTTCCCGGCCTACCGGGCCAGCCTCGCGATGCGGCTCTACCTGCGGCTGGTCAGCCGGGTCGCCCGCCGGGCTGACGCCGTCATCACCGACTCCGAGCACTCGAAGCGAGACATTATGCGCGTGCTCGGCATCCCGGCTGAGCGGATCACCGCGATCCCGCTGGCCGCCGATCCGCGCTTCCGCCCGGCAACTGATCTGGCACGCCTGGCCGAGCTGCGGCAACGCTTCGATCTGCCCGGCCCGGTGATCTTCAACGTGGGCGGTCTGGACGTGCGCAAGAACCTGCCCGCGCTGATCGCGGCCTTCGCGCTTGCCCTGCCCGACCTCGACCCTGCAACGCGGCTGGTCATCGCTGGCCGGCCGCACGCCGAGAACCCGCGGCTGTATCCCCCGCTGGAGCCGGTCGTGCGCCGCTTCGGGCTGGAGGGGCACGTCGTCCTGCCCGGCGCGGTGAGCGAGGAGGACAAGCTTGGGCTTTACCAGATCGCCGACCTCTATGTCTATCCCTCGCTCTATGAAGGCTTCGGCCTCTCACCGCTGGAGGCGATGGCCTGCGGCACGCCGGTGATCGCGGCCAACCGGTCGAGCCTCCCGGAAGTGGTGGGCGATGGCGGGCTGCTGGTCGAGCCGGAGCCGGGCGAGCTCGCGCGGGCGATCCGGCAGGTGCTCCTCGACGATCGGCTGAGGGAGGACCTGGCACGCCGGGCGCTCAAGCGGGCGGCGCAGTTCTCATGGGAGCGCACCGCGAGGGAGACGATAGCAGTGTACTATCAGGTATTGGGACGCCGAGCGGCACACCGGGGGGCGGACGTCCGGTGAAGGTCCTGATGCTATCGAAGGCTCTGGTCAACGGGGTCTACCAGAAGAAGCTCGAAGAGCTGGCGAAGCTGCCAGAGATCGAGCTGCTGGCCATCGTTCCGCCGCACTGGCACGAGTCGCGTGTCGGCGTAGTGCAGCTCGAGCGGCGCTACACCGAGGGCTACGAGCTGGTGGTAGAGCCGATGTGGTTCAACGGCCACCACCACATCCACTGGTACCCCGGCCTCGCACGGCACGTGCGCCGCTTCCGGCCACACATCCTGCACGTCGACGAGGAGCCGTACAACCTGGTGACCTTCCACGCCGCGCTGCTCGGGCGCCTCTACGGGGCGCGCGTGGTCTTCTTCACCTGGCAGAACCTCTATCGCCGCTACCCGCCCCCGTTCTCCTGGTTCGAGCGTGTCAACTACCGGCTCGCAGCGGCGGCCGTCGCCGGTAGCCAGGAGGCGGCCGCTGTCCTCCGCCGCAAGGGCTACCGGGGTCCGCTGGAGGTCATCCCGCAGTTCGGCGTCGACCCGGAACTGTTTCGCCCCATGCCGGTCGAGCGGTCGCCGCTGCCCACGATCGGCTTCGTCGGCCGGCTGGTGCCGGAGAAGGGCGCCGACCTACTCCTGCATGCGCTGGCCCGTATGCGGACGCGCGCCGTCGCCCAGATCGTCGGGAGCGGCAGCGAGCGCTCGCGGCTCGAGCTCCTGGCGACGAGCCTGGGAGTGCGCGACCGCGTGACTTTCCGGGGAAGCGTGGCGCCGGCCCTGATGCCGCAGACGCTCAACATGTTCGACGTGCTGGTCGTCCCCTCGCGCACGCGCCGGAACTGGAAGGAGCAGTTCGGGCGAGTGATCATCGAGGCGATGGCCTGCGGTGTGCCGGTCATCGGCTCTGACTCCGGCGAGATCCCGCAGGTGATCGGCGACGCCGGGCTGGTCTTCCCGGAGGACGACGCGCAGGCGCTGGCTCGAGCGCTGGATGCCTTGCTCGAGAACCCGGCACGCCGGCAGGAGTTGGGCCGCCGCGGGCGGCAGCGGGTGCTGGAGCTATTCACGCAGGCCCGCGTGGCCGAGCGCTACTACGAGCTCTACCGCTCGCTCGGATCGGCCGGGCGGTCGTACGCAGCAGCAGGCCGGCTAGGTGGCTGAGCGAGCGGGGATCTGGGAGCAGGGTGCGGAGATGGCGAGCAAGTCGCCGCGTGATCCTCGGCAGGCGGCCCGGCTGCTCGAACCCGGTCCGGTCGTGCTGGTGACGGCGCAGTTCCGCTCGCAGCCGAACGTGATGACGGCTGCCTGGGTCATGCCGCTCAGCCTCGACCCGCCGCGGGTGGGCGTAGCGATCCATCCCTCGCGCTTCACGCACGAGCTGGTGACGCGCGGTGAGCTCTTCGTCCTCAACCTGCCGACGCTCGATCTGCTGGAGGCGGTGCATCGCTGCGGGATCGTCTCCGGCCGCGATGTCGACAAGTTCGTCCAGGCCGGCCTCCACCCGGCCGACGCGCTGGAGATCGACGTGCCGATCATCGAGGAGTGCGTGGCCCACATCGAGTGCGGCCTCGCCGAGCGGCTGTCGCTGGGCGATCACGACCTGTTCGTGGGGGACGTGCTGGCGGTCTCCGCCGACGACGAGCTGTTCACCGATCGCTGGCAGATCGCGGACGACTCGCCGCTGATCCACCATGTGGCCCTCGACCTCTACGCCGGCCTGTCCCGGCCGTACACCGCCCGTCTGGAGCGGGAGGAAGGTGAAGAGAGCTGAGGGCGCCACAGCGTCCTAGCTCAGGCTCACGATCTCAACCCGGTCCAGGCCGGGCACACCGAGATCGCGGCCAGTGCGGTGGAGCAATTCGCGCCAGCCCATCCGCGCGCGCTGGGTCAGCCGGTGTGCCTGATCGGCCAAGAGAGCGTTGACGCGCTCCCGGTTCAGCGCGTGCTCGCGGACGATCTGCTCGAGCAGCTCTTCCTGGCGTGCCATCGCCGCCTCGCGCGCGGCGTGCAGCTCCGTCACCAGGCGGCGAAGCGCCTCGCCCTGATCGGCGACCATCCTTCGAGGCACGACCAGGACGTGGCTGGGGAAGGGGAGCGAGGTGAGGATGAACCACGCCCGGCCCAGGTCGTGCAACCGCTCGGAAAGCGGCTGGGCCAGCGCCGCGGCGTCTTCGATCACCATGATCGAGCCGTGCGCGGAATCCCGACTCCAGGCCGTGACGCTGATACCGTAGAAGGCCGTGACAGTCGCTCGGGCCAGGGCTTCAGCCGTCAAGCTGACGTCGTCGAGGCCCACGCTCACCTGATCGAGCGCGTCCGGTCGCTCGCTGGTCTGCATCGCCACACTGCTGTTATGCTGGCTCACCAGCGCGACATCGGCGAGGACGACGAACTCGTCGGCGAGCCTCGCGGCCTCGACCGCACCGAGCAGCGCGGGGAGCCCGCGCGAACGCACCGCCTCGGCGGTCAAGCGCCTCTCGAGGATATAGGTATTGGCTGGCTCCAGCCAGCCCTGCGTGATGGGCAGGGAGTACACAGCGGTCGTGACGCTCTGTTCGATCAGACAGTCCGGCATTTCACGCGCCTTTCCAGAGAGTGAACCTATTTCGGCGCGGCGATCGGTATACGGGCTCGACTCACGAGAACTGTCGGATCGCCGCCCGGATCAACTCAGGTCGCCCGCGCCGGACTGCCAGAACCGCCGTACCTGTTCCCGGAGCAGGCGATGCTCCGGCCGCCGGAGCTCAGGATCGACCTCGATGATCCGCTCGGCTTCGCGCCGGGCGTGCTGCAGTGTGACCACGTCGGCCAGGCTGGCAAAGCGGAGGTCCGGCATCCCGCTCTGGCGGGTGCCTAGGAACTCGCCAGGGCCGCGCATCTGCAGATCGATCTCGGCCAGGCGGAACCCGTCGTAGATTTGTACCAGCGCCTCGAGCCGGTCACGCGCCTCCTGGCCGTCCGAATCTGAGATCAGGATGCAGTACGACTGCGCCGCGCCGCGGCCCACCCGGCCGCGGAACTGGTGGAGCTGGGCCAGGCCGAAGCGATCCGCTCCCTCGATGAGCATGACCGTCGCGTTCGGCACGTCGATGCCGACCTCCACCACCGCGGTCGAGACCAGGATGTCCAGCTCCCGGTCTCGAAACGCGGTCATCACGGCGTCCTTCTCGGCCGGGCGCATGCGGCCGTGGAGCAGGCCGAGCCGGAGGTCGGGGAAGACTTCGGCCTGCAGTCGCTCGAACTCAGCCGTGGCGGCGCGGGCGTCGATGGCCTCGGACTCCTCCACCAGCGGGTAGATGATGAATGCCTGGTGGCCTTCCGCCACCTGCTTGCGGATGAACTGGTAGACGCGCTGGCGCATCCCGCTCTTGACGGCGTAGGTCTGCACCGTCTGGCGACCGGGCGGCAGCTCGTCGATGATCGACACGTCGAGGTCGCCGTGGAGGACGAGCGCCAGGCTGCGCGGGATCGGCGTAGCGGTCATGACGAGCACATCCGGGTTGTCCCCTTTCGCCCGCAGGGCGGCCCGCTGGAGCACGCCGAAGCGGTGCTGCTCGTCGATGATCGCGAGGCCGAGCCGCCGGAACCGCACCCAGTCCTCCAGGATGGCATGCGTGCCGATCAAAAGCTGGATGCTCCCATCGCGTAAGCCGCGCTCGATCTCCTGGCGGACGCGCTCCGGCGTGCTGCCGGTCAACAGTGCCACCACCGGGCGGGCGTCCTCGGCCAGGCCAGTGTAGAGGCTCCGGAAGCTCTGGGCATGCTGCTCGGCGAGGATCTCGGTTGGCGCCAGCACGGCCACCTGGTAGCCAGCTGCGCTGGCGGCCAGCGCGGCGGCGGCGGCCACCACCGTCTTGCCCGACCCGACGTCCCCCTGGAGCAAGCGGCTCATCGGCCGCGGCTGGGCCATGTCCTCCAGGATCTCGTCCAGTGCCCGAACCTGTGCTGCCGTGAGCTCGTACGGCAGGCTGCGCAGAAACGCGTCGATCCGTGCCCGGTCGATGGGGATCGCGTTGCCCGGCTGGGCCTGCCACTCAGCCTTGCGCCGCACCAGGCCGAGCTGCAAGGTCAGGAACTCGTCGAAGGCCAGGCGCCGACGCGCGGCTTCGGCCCGCTCGCTCGAGTCCGGGAAATGGAGCTGCTCGATCGCTTCGGGCAGCGGCGGTAGCCCGTGGCGCTTCCGGATGGCCTCAGGCAGGGGATCGACGACCAGGCGCAGGCCGGCGTCGAGCGCGGTGCGGGTGAGCTGGCGGAGCTGCTTCTGGTACAGGTTGCGGGTCAGCGGATAGACCGGCACGATGCGGCCGGTGTGCAGCAGGTCTTCCTCGGCCGGCTCCCACTCCGGGTTGCGGAAGCAGACGATGGCTCGCTGGCGCTCCAGCCGCCCGCTCAGGGCGATCCGCATGCCAGGACGAAGCTGCCTTGCGACGTACGGGTTGAACCAGATAGCCGGGATACTGCCGGTGGGATCGCTGATCTCGGCATGCACCAGGCGTCGCCCGCTCGCCGTCTCGCGCTCGGTCACCTCGGTAACCTCGCCGATGACTGTGCAGCGGATCTCCTCGTTGCCGGTGCGATAGAAGAGGTGCGCGATGCGACCGATCGGCTGTACTTGCGTGTAGTCCTCGTAGCGGCGTGGGAGCAGGTAGAGGAGGTCGCGCACGGTGT
The DNA here is from genome assembly GCA_002898875.1 of bacterium HR26. Taxonomy (GTDB): domain Bacteria; phylum Chloroflexota; class Chloroflexia; order Thermomicrobiales; family Thermomicrobiaceae; genus Thermalbibacter. The sequence goes on along the minus strand of BEIC01000009.1, from coordinate 304 downwards.
ACACCCCCAGCGCCTCGAGCTGGCGGGCCCGCTGGGCGCCGACGCCTGGTAACGCGGTTACCGGGTCGTCGAGCGAGGAGAGTGCGGGCGCTCGCGGGGTTTTGGCCGGCCGGCTGTCACGGTAACCGTCCCGGCGCGGAGCCCCTGCCGGCTGCGGGGAGATGCCCGGATCGCGGCGTGCGGAGGCCGGCGTAGCCCGCTCGGGCGCGGCCAGGAGCTGCCGAGCAGCCGCGATGCGCCGGGCACGCTCAGCCGGGGACAGGGTCGCGTAGTCGTCGAGCAGCTCCGAGAGCCGCCGGAGCGT